>JBDTCM010000429.1:0-3559 GCA_039923575.1 Chthoniobacterales bacterium | reverse complement strand
AAGCTCAACACCAGCTGGGTCCAGCCTAACGAAACCTGGGATTCGGCGGTGGCGGATTTTATCGCGAAAATTCTTGATCCTTCGCCGCGCAATCGTTTTCTCGAAAGCTTTATCCCGCTGGTTGAGCAAGTGGCGCTGGCCGGAGCGATCAACTCGCTCGCGCAAACGCTCCTCAAGTTGACTGCGCCGGGCGTACCCGACATTTACCAGGGGAACGAGATCTGGGATTTTAGCCTGGTCGATCCGGACAACCGGCGACCGGTCGATTACGCGCAGCGACAGAAAATGCTCGACGGCCTGAACGACGCGTCACCGGAGGATTTGTTAGGCAATTGGCGCGACGGGCGGATCAAATTGTTCCTGACCCATCGTTTGCTCGCGTTCCGCCGCGAGAACGCGGACCTTTTTCGCAATGGAAGTTATGTGCCGCTAGCCGTCGCCGGCGATCACGCCGATTGCGCCATTGCGTTTGCCCGCGAATTCGCGGGGAAAAGAATTGTCGTCCTCGCGCCGCGGCTTTCCTCACGGGTCGGATTTCCTCCGCTCGGCTCCGCGTGGGGCGATACAGCTTTGCAGTTGCCGGCCGAGTCGGGAATGCTGCGTGATCTGTTCACGGACCAGACTGCCGAAGGTAACCCGCTGCGCCTGGCCGACGCGTTTGCGCACCTTCCTTTCGCCGTCCTGATGTAGACGCCTCCCTCTGGGAGGCGCGAGTCTGCGCGTTGCTGCGGTGAACCCGCTGCGGTTGACACAACTCTCGCGCTTCGCAGAGCGAAGCGTCTACAGATTGAAGCGCTCCACCAGGACGACCACTGCGTGCGAAAAGTTCGCTATGTTTTGCACCATGTCTGCGCCGAAACTCGCGAAGGTAATGCGCGGAGAGGCGATAATCAGCATCGCGCTAAGCAGAAGCAGATTGATCAGGTAAATGACGACGAGCGAAAAGATGGTGCCGTTGTCGCTGAGGTCGCTCTGGTTCTTCGGGATCATCCAACAAGTAAAGGAGAGATGGAACGCCCAGGTCACGCCGACGAGCGCGTAAAGCAGCCGGCCGTAGGGTTGCATGTCTACGAACAAACTAAGCGCACCGTAGAGGGCGAGGCCGAGAATGCTGTAGAGCGGGAAAAAATAGGGCGCGAGCGCGATCAGGAAATTGTTTTTGTCGGTCAGGATGTGACCGCCGTCGCGCCCGACCTTGAAGCGGCTGACTCTGCCGCCCATCATCCAGACCCAGAGTGCGTGGGTCAGTTCGTGGCCGAAGACGTAAAGCACAACCGGGCGGGGCAACCCAAAAAAAGCGATCAGCCAGAGGACTGCGCCTAAGAAAAAGAACCAGAATTCTTCACCGGCCCAAAGGCGTTCCGCCACGGTGGCGCGGGCGAAAGAGGTGAAAAACGTCTGGCTCAGGACCGCGCAAAGCGGGAGAAGAAAAAGCGCGACGATAAACTTGACCCATTTCGTCGGCACCATCAGCGGACTCGCCGCGGGGGCGCGCCGCCGGGTCGGGACGACAAAAGGCATGACCTTGACGCCTCGGCCGGTCGATGGGCGCCGGGTGTCTCGGCGGGGATCGCGGCGCGCCGCCATTCGTTAGGCGCGGCCCATGTAGGCGCCGGTGCGGGTATCGATCTTCACCGTTTCGCCTTCGTTGATAAAGAGCGGGACGTTGACCGTCTTGCCGGTCTCGAGCAAGGCCGGCTTGGTCACGTTGCTGGCCGTATCGCCACGCAGGCCTTCGGGCGCTTCCACCACCTTGAGCTGCACGGAAGAGGGCAACTCCACCTGCACCGGACGGCCTTCCGTGAAAAGGACTTCGACCGGCAGATTCTCGACGAGGTAATCCTTCGCTTCGGTCAGGAGCGTGTCCTGCAGAGTGATCGTCTCGTAGGTGCTCGGATCCATGAAATGGAATCCGGTGTTGTCCTTGTAACTGAACTCAAGCGTGGTCCGGGAAATATCGACCAACTCCACCTTGTCGGTGGAGCCGAAGCGGACATCGGCACTCTTGCCGGTATTGATGTAGCGGATGATGGCCTGGACAAAGGCGCGCAAATTTCCCGGAGTGCGATGCTGCACGTCGAGGACGATGGCGGTGTTGCCGTTGTACTTAATTGCCTGTCCTTTGCGGAGATCGTTTGCGGCGGCCATGGGGTTCGTGAAAGCGTTAAATTGTTAAATCGTTACAGCGAGGGAGGGCCGATTCTTACTACGCCCGATTTCTTAAAGCAACTTCAGCTTCGTCAGGTCTTGTGAATCGACGATTCCGACGGGCACCCCGCGATCGTCCACCACCACGAGATCATCGATCCGATGGCGCTCGAGCAGGTTGAGCACTTCGACCGCGAGTTTGTCCTGCTGCACCACCACCGGGTTGAGCGTCATCAGGTCGGAGACCAGTCGCTCGCCCACCCGCGGATCGGTTTGAAAATGCCGCACGAAATCGCCGTGGGTGAAAATTCCCAGCAGCTGTTCGTCTTCCCCGGCCACGACCGCGGCGCCGGCACGGAGTGAAGTCATGGTTTCGAGAACCGCCCGGATGTTGGCATCGGGTTTCACGAGCGCGAGCGCGCGGCGCGGACGCATGATTTGGTGGACGCGCAGGAGCAGGCTGCGGCTGACCATCCCGCCGGGATGAAATTTCGCGAAATCTTCCTTTTGAAATCCGCGCGCCTCGAGCAACACCATGGCGAGGGCGTCGCCGAGCGCGAGCATCACGGTCGTGCTCGAAGTGGGCGCGAGATTGAGCGGACACGCTTCCTGCTCGACGTTGACATCGAGAAAGATATCGCAATTCTGCGCGAGGGTTGATTTGGCCGCGCCGCAGATCGCGATCACACCGACCTGAAACCGCGCAATCGCGGGCAGGATGCGCAGGAGTTCCTCCGTCTCGCCGCTGTAGCTGAGCGCGAGCACGACGTCGCCGTCCGCGATCACGCCGAGATCGCCGTGGAGGGCGTTGAGCGAGTCGAGCACGACCGCGGGCGAACCGGTGCTGGTGAGAGTGGCGGCGATTTTTTCGCCAATGTGTCCAGACTTTCCGACCCCCAGGACGATGACCTTGCCCCGGCCTTCGACGGTCGCCTTGATCAAATCGACTGCGCGCACGAAACTTTCGCCGAGCCGTTGACGGAGACGCTGCAGCTCGGAAATTTCCAAATCGAGCACACGTGCGGCCTTTTCAACGTAGTCCATCGATATATAATAGTGGGGTGAGGTCCGAGCGCGGGCAAGATAATGCGCTTTGGCCCCAGCCCGGGGAGAAAAATTATGAAGAAACTATTCCTCAGCATCTTACTGGCGACGGCTACGAGCGTGGCTTTCGGGCAGGGTCAGGGCGAACTGACCACCACCACGAGAACCACGACTACCGGGAAACTGCAGACTCAACTGCCCAATGACCGACCGGGCGCGGCGGCGATCGTGCCGACCGAGGGCGCGGTGCAGGTGGCCATTCGCACGGGCCAGCCGATTCAGCTGATCAACCCGGCCGCGCCCGCGCGCTACGGCAACGCGCAGGAGCATGTCTCACACGATCCGAACGACCCGGGCAAGCCAAAGG
>JBDTCM010000428.1:0-4459 GCA_039923575.1 Chthoniobacterales bacterium | reverse complement strand
TGATGGAAGTCTGCGGCGGGCAGACGCACTCGATTGTGAAATACGGCATCGACCGTTTGCTGCCGGAGGAGATCGAGCTGGTGCACGGTCCCGGCTGTCCGGTTTGCGTCACTTCGCTCGAGATGATCGACAAGGCGCTCGCCATCGCGGAGCGACCGGACGTTATTTTTTGCTCATTCGGCGACATGCTGCGCGTGCCTGGGTCGAATTGCGACCTGCTCATCCTAAAATCGCGCGGCGCCGACGTCCGCATCGTTTATTCGCCGATCGACTGCTTGAAAATCGCGCGCGCTAACCCGGACAAGAAAGTGGTCTTCTTCGCGATTGGCTTTGAGACGACGGCGCCGGCAAACGCGATGTCCGTCTGGCAAGCTCGGCGGCAGGGATTGAAAAACTTTTCCATCCTCGTCTCACACGTCCTCGTCCCGCCCTCGATCGCGTCCATTCTGCAATCGCCGCTCAATCGCGTGCAGGGTTTTCTCGGGCCTGGGCACGTCTGCGTCGTGATGGGTTATCGCGAATACGAACCGATCGCGGCCCGCTTCAAGGTGCCGATCGTCATCACGGGCTTCGAGCCGATCGATATTTTGCAGGGAACGTTGATGACGATTCGCCAGCTCGAAGCGGGCCGGGCGGAAGTGGAGAATCAATATCCGCGCGTCGTTAGTCGCGAGGGTAACAAGGTCGCGCAGGATTTGATCAACAAAGTCTTCGAAGTGGGCGATCGCAAATGGCGCGGTGTCGGCTCGATCCCGAAGAGCGGCTTTAAGTTGCGTTACGAATTTCGCGAACACGACGCGGACCGCATTTTCGACGTCAAGGAGATCGACACGAAAGAGCCTGAGATTTGCATCAGTGGTCTCGTCCTGCGCGGAGTGAAAAAGCCGCATGACTGCCCGGCTTTCGGCACGCTTTGCACCCCGGAGAAACCGTTAGGCGCGACCATGGTCTCGGCGGAGGGCGCCTGTGCCGCCTACTATGCCTACGGGCGGCACCTGCAAAAGCCGGCCGCCTCCTCCAACCAACAACCGGCACTCGCGAAAGCGAGCTAGCCATGAGCGCCTCACTCGAGACGGTGACCGATCGGCTGACGGAGCCGTTCCGCGAAAAAGTCCTGCGCAAATGCGGCGAGAGCATGGAGATGAAGGAGAAGTTCTTCTCCCAGTATGCCGACTCCCTCGATCAGATGTCGCGCGCCCTGGCAGAGCGCTTCGAAAAAGGCGGCCGCCTCTTCGTCATGGGCAATGGCGGTAGTCTCTGCGACGCGCTCCATATCGCGGTCGAGTTCAATCACCCGATCATCGAGAAACGGGTCGCCTTCCCGGCCATCCCGCTCATGACCGATATCGCGACCATGACCGCGGTCAGCAACGATCTCGATTTCACCCGCGTCTACGTCAACCAGCTTCGCTTGCACGGTGCGCCTAACGACATCGCGATGGTCTTCAGCACGAGCGGCAAATCACCCAACCTGATCTATGCCCTCGAAGAAGCGCGGGAAAGGAAGATGCTGACCGTCGCTTTCTCCGGCAAAGACGGCGGACGCTTCCCCGAGATCTCCGACTATTGCTTCGTTGTGCCTTCCTACAGCATCCACCGCATCCAGGAAGTGCACGCGACCGCGGTCCATATCATTTGGGATCTGGTGCACATCGCGTTAGGTGCAGAGGATGTCACCTGATTCGTCCTCGCCCGGCAGCGCAGGAAATCTGCTGACCGCGAGCTGCCCGGTGCCGATCACCGATTACAAGGAGATCGTCCTCGCCCATGGGAGCGGGGGCAAAATGAGTCACCGCTTGATTTCAAAAGTCATCGCGCCGCACTTCGCCAACGATTTGCTCGACCCGATGCACGACGGCGCCATCTTCTCGTTAGGCAAGGAGCGGCTTGCCTTCAGCACGGATTCCTACGTCGTCAGTCCGATTTTTTTTCCCGGCGGCGATATCGGTCGCATGGCCGTTCACGGCACGGTCAACGATCTCGCGATGTGCGGGGCCAGACCACTCTATCTCTCGGTTGGCTTCATTCTCGAAGAGGGTCTGCCGATGGAGGATTTCTGGCGGATCGTGCAATCGATGCGGGCGGCGGCGGACGAGGCTGGCGTGAAACTGGTGACCGGCGACACCAAGGTCGTCGATCGCGGCAAGGCTGATAAGATTTTCATCAACACCGCCGGCATCGGCATGGTCGCGGAGAGTGTGAATATCCATCCGGGCCGGGCGCAACCTGGCGACAAGGTGATCATCAGCGGCCAGGTCGCGGTCCATGGCATCGCCATCATGTCGGTGCGCGAAGGCTTGGAATTCGAAACCGAAATCGCGAGCGACACGGCGGCGCTCAATGGCTTGGTGCACGAAATCCTCGCCGCCTGCCCGGATGTGCACGTCCTGCGTGATCCCACCCGTGGCGGGGTCACGAGTAGCGTGACCGAGATTGCGCAGTCCTCCAATGTCGGAATCCTTCTACACGAAGCCTCGGTTCCGATCAGCGAAGAGGTGAAAGGAGCCTGCGAAATCTTGGGACTCGATCCGCTCTATGTCGCGAATGAGGGAAAGCTGATCGCGATCGTTCCGCCGGCCGCGGCCGAAGCGGTCCTCGCGGCGATGCGCCGCCATCCGTTAGGCAAAGAGGCCGCCATCATCGGCGAAGTGGTGACCGATCATCCCGGCTTTGTCACGATGACGACGCGAGTCGGCGGCGCGCGCGTCGTCGACATGCTCTCAGGTGAGCAACTTCCGCGCATTTGTTAGGCCGGACACATTCCGGGCGCGGGAGGCTTCTCGCGCTGCTTGTGTATGTTAGAGGGCGATGAAACGCGTCTTCGGTTTGGAAACGGAGTATGGGATCACGGTCGACGGGGCGGAATCGGTCGACGTGGTGGCGGAATCGATCGAGCTGGTGCGCGGCTACACCGAGCACGGGGCGCACATGAAATGGGATTACGACCTAGAAGACCCGCATCGCGATGCACGCGGCTTCCGCGCCGCCGAACTCATGCAGGACGCCGATGAATCGGCCTTTTTCGAGATCGATCGCAACCGGCCGTTGAGTTTTGAAGAAATCAAAAGCGACCTCGTTTTGAGCAACGGCGCGCGCCTCTACAACGATCACGCCCACCCGGAATACTCGACCCCGGAATGCACCAGCCTGCGCGAATTGGTCGCGCAGGAAAAAGCGGGCGAGCGCATCCTGGCGGAGTGCGCACGCCGTCGGAACCTGAAACTGCCTAACGGACAGGTTGTCCGGCTCTACAAGAACAACACCGACTTCTCCGGTCACAGTTACGGTTGCCATGACAATTACCTCATGCGCCGCGACGTGCCCTGGGATCGAATAGTGGGAGGCGTCCTGCCGTTTCTCATTACCCGCCAGATTTTCGCCGGCGCCGGCAAGATGGGGATTGAAGCGGAGGGCGCGGCCGGCCAGCCGGGAACTTATCAGATCTCGCAGCGGGCGGATTTTTTCTCCGTTCTGGTCAGCATCGATACGATGAACCGGCGACCGCTCGTGAACACGCGCGATGAGCCGCACGCGGACCCCAGCCAATACCGTCGTTTCCACGTCATCATCGGCGATGCCAACATGAGTGAATGGGCGACCGCTTTGAAGGTCGGCACGACGGCGCTGGTGTTGGGCTTGATTGAAGAGGGGGCAGCGCCCCAGATCGAAATCGCCCAACCGATCGACGCGACCAAGTCAATCAGCCGCGATCAAACGCATGACTGGATTATCGAGCTGACCGACGGGCGCAAGATCTCGGCAATCGACGTGCAGCGTCTTTACCTGGCGGCGGCGCGCCAGTCGGCCGCACCGGGCCACGCCGAAACGGAGTGGCTGCTCCAGGAATGGGAGGACGTGCTGAATGATCTCGAGCGCGACGTGTTGCTTTGCCGCGATCGGGTGGACTGGGTGGCGAAATGGGAGTTGCTCGAAGCGTTGCGCCAGGAAGAGCAATTGTCCTGGAGTGATCCGTGGCTGCAATCGATCGATCTCGAATATCACAATATCGTTCCCGACACCGGTCTCTACTACGAGTTAGTGCGGCAAGGCGCGACGCGTCGCGTCGTGACCGAAGCGGAGATCAAACACGCCATCTTCGCGCCCCCGGAAGATACCCGCGCCTACTTTCGCGGCCGCTCGGTGGCGCGCTTTAACTCCGAAATCACATCGATACAATGGGACGCGATCGCCTTTTCGGACGGGACCAAAACGTGGCGTGTGCCGCTCTCCCAGCCCAACAATAATCCGCGGCTCGCGGCGCTGAACAAAGCAGCCCGCGAGGCCGCGGATTATCAAGAGTTTATTCGCACGGTAGCGGCGCTTTGAAGAAGGCCGCTTGCGTCCGTGCGATTTCGCCTAACGAATTAGCCCTGAGCCCGGCGACGTGCCGCCCAGCGAGCCTTCATCATTTGGGATAGCTTGCGGCGACCGGCGGCACTGATCCCGCCTTTTTTCTTGC
>JBDTCM010000427.1:0-8096 GCA_039923575.1 Chthoniobacterales bacterium | reverse complement strand
GGGTGGATTTTGTGGTTGCAAGCTCCTCGGAGCGGCGCAAATGTAACCTCTCCACTGTAGAGGTTTCAACCGAAAACAGATCGCCCCTAACGAATCATGCGACGTGCATAGGTATGTCTGAACGCATCCCGCACAAACAACTGAAAGCAATCCGGCGGAAGCTCGGCCTTACCCAAATGGCCGCGGCGGCAAAACTTAACGTCAGCTACCCTTACCTCCTTGCCGTTGAGACCGGGCAGCGCGATTTGAGCGCGCGTCTGGCGAGGAATATTACGAAAGCATTCGGCGTCGAGCGGATCGAACAGAAAAACCAAGAGCCGATGATTCGTAATTCGGACGGGAAGTTGGTGCCATTTACGAAAGACGAATACCGCCGCTACGTTTCTTCGCGTCCTTCATTCTGGGTCGACAGCGATTTCGCCGGGCCGCAAGGCAGGCATAAAATTACGCCGACTCTCGAAGACTACGCACGGTGTGCCCACGCATTGTTGGTGGCAGCAGAAAAAGAACGCACGCTTCGGCCGGTCGTCGCGGACTTTTTTCGCTGGTTCGCACAAAGCATTTCGACGGACTCGATCTACGAACGCCTCAAAGCGATCTTCAAGGAGATATTTCCCGAAACGAAGAGCGATGCGTTCTTGGCTCTCACAATCTACTGGGGTCGGCAGGTCGAGAACAAAATCGTCACGGAACAGGAGCGGAAAGAGAAAGCCGCGGCCCGGGCTTTGGAGAAGCGCAAACGAAAGCCCACGCCCTGAAGCTTTACTACATCTAGTTTGCTACACTATAATGTAACCTCCTAACAAATAGTATATTACAGATACAGTTCTTCACCGTGTCAAGGTAGTGCTCTACCACTGAGCTAACCGCGCCGGAAAGCTGAAGTGATAAGTGAAGAGCGAACGGTGATTCGTCAAGGGAGGAGCGCAGAAAGATTGGCGGCGACCCGCCACGGCGAATCATTCGCCAACCCACCGATCACTCTTCAGTTTGTCGGCTTCAGGCGGCGAGCTTGCTCGCCTCCTTGTGCCCCAGGATGCGCACCGTCTGCTTGAGCTGCTCGACCTTGAGCGGCTTCTTCAAGACGGTGATCGGGCCCTTGGAGAGAATTCGATCCAGCATCTTGCTGTCCGGATAACCCGTGATCACCACGATCGGCAGTTCGGGATCGATCTCTTTGGCGGCGTCATAAACATCGTCGGCGGGGCCATCCGGCAATTTCAGATCGAGAAAGAGCAAATCGAACCGCTGCTTCTCCAGCGCAGCGATGGCCTCTTTCACCGTCCCGACCACGACGCGGCTGAACCCAATCTTCTTGAGGAAAACCTTGAACAGGTTTTGCAGGCTCTCATCGTCGTCCACGACCAGAACCGTCGGCTGGCCGGAGCGATCTTCCTTCAGAATATCTTTGTCGAGGGCATCCTTTTTGATTCTCCACCGCCCGCCGATCTGGATGGCCGGAAGCTGACCACGCTGAACCAGATAATAGACAGTCGGCAGCGGAATTCGGAGGTATTTCGCAGTCTCCTTGACTGTCAGTAAATTATGCATGGCTGGAGGTCACCAATTTTTTGCGGGAGTGGCAACACTTATCCGGAAAGGCGAGCATTATAAATTTAATAAAACGTGTCAAGCTCCTAAATTTAGGGACCCAGCAAAGCGAGTAAATGAGGCGCTGGCGGCGCGCGAAGAGACATCCCGCGGAGGCGGGAGAGACGAATTGCTGAGGCTGAGCCGGTTCCTCGTTCGAGATCGCTGCTGGACAAGGGGTGACCCGGGGTTCACTATTCGCAACTTTATGAGCGCATTGTTTTTTAAACGGTTCCTGCAAAAGCCGTTTCAAATCGCCTCCAACATCCCCAGCTCCAAGGCGCTTGTGGAGCGGGTGGCGAGTAAAATGGACTTCAGCCAGCCCCGCACCATCGCGGAGTACGGCCCGGGCGAAGGAGTCCACTCGCGCGAGTTGGCCGCGCGTATGTGCCCCAACTCGCAGCTCTTTCTTTTCGAACTCGATCCCGCTTTTTCCCGCGACCTCGAACGGCAGTTTGCTGATGACCCGCGCGTCCACGTCATCAATCGCGACGCCGCCAGCCTCGCCGACGAGCTGCGTCGCCGCGGGATCGGGCAATGCGATTACATCCTTTCCGGCATCCCCTTCAGCATTCTCGAGATCAAGAAAAAGCGCGCTCTCCTCCAGGATACCTACGATGCCCTCCGCGCTGGTGGCGCCTTCATTATTTATCAGGTCACGAACGAACTCCGGCAGCACGCCACTTTTTTCGATCGCGCCGAATCGGAGTATTGCCTGCAAAATATTCCGCCCATGTTCGTCACCGTTTTTCAGAAAGCGCAGACCCGCAACGGCCACGCCCGGCCCGCGACCGCCAGGATCACCGTCCAACGCACGGCATGAGCGCCTGCCAGCCTCGCATGGAAAAGGATTCCATGGGCGAGATGTCCGTCCCGGAATCCGCCCTTTACGGAGCCTCGACCCAGCGGGCCGTCTTGAATTTTCCGGTCAGCGGCTGGCGCTTTTCGCGACCATTTATTCGCGCGCTGGGTTTATTGAAATGGGCCGCCGCGCAGGCCAATCACGATCTCGGGCTGCTCGACGCGGAACGCAGCGCGCTCATCGTCCAGGCGGCGGAGGAAGTGGTCGAGGGCAAGCTCGACGAACATTTTCCGCTCGATATTTTCCAGACCGGTTCGGGCACGAGCACGAACACGAACGCGAACGAAGTCATCTCCAACCGTTGCTGCCAGCTCGCAGGCAAACCAATCGGCGCCCGGGAACCGGTTCACCCTAACGATCACGTCAACATGGGGCAGTCGAGCAACGACATCATCCCCTCCGCCATCCACATCAGCGCCGCCGAGCAGCTCAAGCGCTGTCTCGTCCCCGCGCTCGAAAAACTGGAAACCGCGCTCGCTGCCAAAGCGACCGAATTTCACGACGTCATCAAGATCGGTCGGACCCATCTGATGGACGCCACGCCGGTCCGGCTCGGCCAGGAATTGGGCGGCTACGCGCAACAGGTGCGATTTGGAAAACGCCGCGCGGAGCAGGCGATCGCCGCCCTCCAGGAGTTGGCTCTCGGCGGCACCGCCGTCGGCACCGGTCTCAACCGGCACCTCGAATTTCCCGGCAAAGTGATGCGCCATCTCGAACAGCGCACCGGCATCGCCTTTCGCGAAGCAGAAGATCATTTCGAAGCGCAAGGAGCCAAAGACGCGGTTGTCGAAGCGAGCGGCCAGCTCAAGACGATCGCGGTCAGCCTCTTTAAAATTGCGAACGACCTTCGCTGGCTGAGCAGCGGGCCGCGCTGCGGCATCGGCGAAATTCAACTGCCCGCGACGCAACCTGGCAGCTCGATCATGCCCGGGAAAGTGAACCCGGTAATTTGCGAATCCGTCATGATGGTTTGCACCCAGGTCATCGGAGCAGACACCACCATCACCTGGGCGGGGGCAAACGGGAATCTCGATCTCAACGTCATGATGCCGGTGATGGCGCACAACATTTTGGAGAGCATCCGGCTGCTCGGCAACGTGGCCGATATTTTCGCCGACAAATGCGTCAGCGGCATCGTCGCCAACAAAGAGCGCTGCCAGGAATTAGTCGAGCTCTCGATGGCGATGGTGACAAGTCTCGCGCCGAAAATCGGTTACGATCGCGCCGCCGAGATCGTCAAGGAAAGCGCGAAGACAGGCAAGACCGTGCGCCAGATTTGCCTCGAGAAAAAAGTTTTGCCGGAAGCCGAATTGAACGCCGCACTTGATCCGATCGCGATGACAGAACCCGGCGGGGAAGGCTCCGGCGGCGGATAACTTTCCCGGAGGTGCGCTTGCCTAACGATTGGCTGGCGCAGTTCGGAAGTCCTTTAATTTTTCCATGGTCGCCAACGTCAACAGCCCAAACTTTTCCGGCGGCGCGAACATCGCGATCAAGTGTCCGTATCACACCTACGAGCGGACGATCGCCTTTTATCGCGACACCCTTGGCTTGCCTGTGATTGAGGAGGAAGCGGAAGGCTGCATCTTTCAATTCGGACCCGTCCGGCTCTGGATCGATCGGGTCCCGAACCTGAGCCATGCCGACATCTGGCTGGAGCTTGAGACGAATGACACGGAGAGCGCCGCCGCCTATCTCAAGAATCACGGCGTCGCGCGGCGCGACGAAGTGGAACAGCTGCGCGAAGACTTCGACGGCTTTTGGATTTCCGATCCGGCCGGCATCATCCACCTCGTCGTCGGCAACGAAGATTAGTCGTTAGGCGAGATGTTCGAGACCGCGCTGGTTTCGAAAAACAAATTCTCGAAGGTCGGCTGAAACGCGCCGCCGCGGGTCGCGCCGATCGCGAAACGCGGGCTGATTTCCATCTGCGCCGCGCAGAAAATCTCGATGTCGCGCCGGCCGCACTTTTCCAGTTCCGCGCGGACCGTTCCGGCGGCCAGCTCGGGCGAATTGCAGTCGCGGCTGAGATGTCCGAGCACGACGCGGTTGATTTTGCCGGGCAACAATTGCGCGATCACGGTCGCGGCGGCGGCGTTGGAAAGATGACCGTGGCGCGATTGAATGCGCTGTTTCACTGGCCAGGGCCGATGCGGATCGTTCTGCAAAAGCTTTTCGTCGTGGTTCGTCTCGATCACGAGCGTTTGCACCTCGCGCAGGCGCTCGATCGCGAGGCGCGTGGCATGCCCGAGGTCGGTGATGTAGCCGAGCGCGCTCGCGCCGGCGTGGAAAGTGTAACCGACCGGCTCGACCGCATCGTGCGGCACCGGAAAGCTTTCCACCGTGATGTCGCAGATCGAAAAACTCGCGCCCGTCCGGAAAATCCGCCAGTTACGATGCTCGCCTAACGATCCGTAACGGATCGCTTCCGCGGTCAGGGCATTGCAAAAAATCGGGATGGCAAACTTCCGGCACAGGACCTCGAGTCCAGAGACGTGATCGCCGTGCTCGTGGGTGAGGAGGACGCCGTCGAGGTCGTTAGGGGTGATCCCGCACTGGCCGAGGCGGAGGACGAGCTGGCGCGCGCTCAACCCGCCATCGATGAGCAGCCGGCAATGATCGGTCGCGATGAGGGCGCTGTTTCCGGCGCTCCCGCTCCCGAGCATGGTCAGGCTAAACATCTCCGATTATTAACGAAGTGAAGCCGGGGGCACAAACGGAAAGCGTCCCACTGGTGTGAACAATTTTCGACAGCAGCGACGGTGTCGGATACGGTTGTGCTGTAATGGATGAGATCGATCTGGCCAGTCTCCGGCGCGAATACGAAACGCAGGGTCTCTCTCGGGCCGATCTGCACCACGATCCGATCGAGCAGTTCGCCACCTGGTTTTCGACCGCAGTCAATTCCGAGCTGCCGGATGCGAACGCGATCAGTCTGGCCACGGCCACGCCTGACGGAAAACCATCGGCCCGGATTGTTCTCCTGAAAGGTTTCGATCAGCGCGGTTTTGTTTTTTTTACCAACTACCAGAGCGGCAAAGGGTGCGAGCTGGAGGCGAATCCGGAGGCGGCCTTCGTTATTTACTGGGTGCAATTGGAGCGGCAGGTGCGTGTCGCGGGCCGGGTCGAAAAAACCTCGCGTGCAGAATCGGAAACCTACTTCGCGGGACGTCCGCGCGGGAGCAAGCTCGGCGCCTGGGTCTCGCACCAGAGCGAGGTGATCGATGCCCGGCGGATTCTGGATGCGCGCCTCGCGGAAATGACGGAGCGCTTCGCCGGGGATGACGACATCGCGCTCCCGCCGCATTGGGGTGGTTACCGGATTGTGCCCGCGACGATCGAATTCTGGCAGGGTCGCGCCAATCGGCTGCACGACCGCTTTCGTTACACGCGGCAGAAAGACAATTCGTGGACGATCGAACGGCTCGCGCCCTGATTCGTTAGGCCAATGGAATCTCCCGAGGAAGCGATCCGCTCGCGCCGCTGGACCCACGAGAGCGGGCCGCGTTACTGGTGGCACCGGCTGCCGGGAATGGATTTTGTGCCGCCGATCTACGCCGACCTGGCGGAGGCCGAGTGGGAGATCGTGCGGGCCTGGTACGAAGAAACCGATCGCAGCGGGCTGATCGGGGAATGCGCGGTGCCGCTCATCTCGCTTCTGCACGGATTGGTCATGGGCAACCGGTGCGCGCGGATTGTGCAGCTCGGCACCTGCTCCGGTTATTCCTCGCTCCTGCTCGGCTTCATGCTCCGCCGCATGAATCTGCCTGACGGATTGTTCACCCTCGATATTGACCCGGACCTCTGCTCATTGACGCAGCGCTGGCTGGAACGCGCTGGCCTAACGAGCTTCGTGACGGTCGCGGAAGGCAACTCTCTCGACCCGGCTCTGCTCGCGGCGGCGCAGCAGCATTTCGGCGGCGCACCGGAATTGATCCTGCTCGACAGCTCCCACGAATACCGCGCGACCGTGCGGGAGCTCGATCTTTGGTACCCGGCTCTGCAGGACGGCGGCCTCTTTCTCGTGCACGACGTCAGCCTCTTCGCCGTCGGTTTCGATGTCACCGGGCAGGGCGGCGTGCGCCGCGCCTTTAACGAATGGCGCCGGCAAAATCCGCAGGCGGAAGCGATCTGCCTCAACGGCGAGTCCCGCACCATGGACCTGCCCCGGCCGCTCTATAAAGATGCCTGCGGGCTCGGACTCATCCACAAGCCCGGGGGCCTGGCGTCGCCCTAACGACACCGGAACAAGGACAAGAAAGAATTGGAAACCGAGCGAAACGCCTAACGATTCCGAGTCGAGGTCGGTGCTTCGGCTTCGTTGCCTTCGCCGGCGCCGCCGAAGACGTACGAGAAGACGGCAAAGACCGATGCATGGGGCGAATCAGCGGTCGTACCGAAGAGAGGCGAAACATCAAATCTGGTATTTGCCGTCGGCTTCCACGCAATGGTCGGTCCTATAATGAACCGATACGAAGGATCATCCCGGATTCCCTTGTCGGTGAAGGTAGTAAACTGCATCTCCGCTCCAATCTTTAAGCGCTCTTTTGGCAAGAGAACCGGGACCATAACGCTCTGCGCGAAGCCGTATTCACGGCCGCGGTCGCCGGTCACTTCCTGTTCGAAGAAACCATTCAAGGCCCACTCGACTTGTCCGAAAAATTCCTCCGACAACAGGATTCGACCTTCCACGGCGTCCGGCAGCGGGTTGTGTTCGTTGAGAAAAGCCTGCTGTTCTCCTTTGCCTGCAGGTGCCGGCGGACCTTCGTCGTGCAAAATGTCGCCGATCCCGATTTTGTATTCCACGAAGATCGTTGGGTTCAGGGGGATTTTGTCCCAGTCGGCAAAAGCATAGCGCGCTTCGAAGCTGAAGGACCTTTCCTGGCTGGTGCCGCGAAACTCCTCGATTGCGTTCTCGATCGCAAGTCCGAAACGGTAAGGCAGGCCAACCTCGACCTCCTGTGTGTAGTTGTGATCCGGTCGATTAAATTTTAACGAGTCGCCTTGGTAAATGACGGCGGCGAACACTCCGCCTGGCGGGAGCACATAAGCATTCACCAAGTTGGAAAAGCGGCTGCGCGAGAGCGCAGGCGGGGCGCCATAGGCGCTGGGCACTTCTTCGCCTCGAATTACCAAGCTTGACTCGGTCTCGGCTTGCGTCGTCTGCTTCACAACGGTTGATCGAGCCTTGGAGCTCTTCTTCGAAGGCGAAGGCGTAGTCGGTTCGCTCGCGGACGTTACGGCCAGGCTCACCGTCTTGGTGGGAGGCAAAACCGCGTCCTGAGCGAGGGCCGTCCTTCCTGTGAAGATTGAGGCGAGAACGGAAACAGCACATAAACCGAGAACCGATGCCGCTCGGCACGGCCAGAAACCTAACCGAGATGTAATCTTACTTAGCATGAGTGGTCGCATATTCGAGGTTGAGGTAGATGACAAGAAAATAATGATAAATTTGTAATGTTTTTTCAGGACTGGCTTCAGAAGTAATTTAAGTACCGCAACCTTCCGGCAGCTACGGCCTCGGAAATTTGAGAGTGACGGATGTCCCGCGGCCGGTCTCGCTCGCAACGTTCAGGGAGCCGCCGTGCAAATCCGCGATGGATTTTACCAAGGCCAATCCCAATCCTGTGCCTTCGGCGCTCCG
>JBDTCM010000426.1:0-3808 GCA_039923575.1 Chthoniobacterales bacterium | reverse complement strand
AACGCCTTCCTCGCCAGCTTCGGGATTCACGGACCGAACTGGTTGCAGGACGAAAACACCAGCAAACCCGCGCTCATCCTGATGGGACTGTGGGGCGCGGGCGGGAGCATGATCATCTGGTTGGCTGGCCTTAAGGGAATCAGCGACACCTACTACGAAGCGGCCGCGCTCGACGGCGCGAATGCCTGGCAGCGTTTTCTCCACATCACTCTGCCGCTTCTCTCGCCCTACATCTTTTTCAACCTCATCATGGGGCTGATCGCGACCCTGCAGATTTTCACCCAGGCCTTCATCATGACCCAGGGCGGCCCGATCGACTCGACGCTTTTCTACGCCTACCACCTTTTCAACAGCGCCTTCCGTTTTCTGCAAATGGGCTACGCCTCCGCCCTGGGGTGGTTTCTCTTTCTGATCGTCTTTGCCCTAACGATTCTACAACTCAAGCTCTCCAAACGCTGGGTACACTATGAAGGCGAGTGAGCCGCGGCGCGCGTGGTCATCCTGGTCATGCGGAAGCATGACCCTCCGGAGGGACGAGCTTCCGCTCGTCCAGGTTCGTCGCTCAGCGCAATGAAAGCGTTTCGTGCAGCCCTCATCTACTTCCTGCTCATCGCGGGTTCGATCGTTTTCGTCTGGCCGTTTCTCTGGATGGCGGCGACCTCGGCCAAGCTCGATCGGGAGCTTTTCAGTGAAACGCTCACGCTTTGGCCGCAGCGCCCGATCCCACGACTGCGATCGCCTTATTTGGACGAACGGTTGTTCGATGGTCTGCACGGTCCGCGTCTCGAAGAAACCGTCGCGATGATTGAAAAGGACCTGGCCGTGGCGGACTATCCCTGGCCTAACGACCTTCCCCGTCCGGAACTGCTTCACCAAACCGCGCGCGGCATCTACGGCCGGCTGCTCAGCATGTTGCCGGGGGAAGACTGGCAACTGCCCGCTGCGCAATTGCGCGCCCAGATTACGCCGCTGGTTACGCCTGCCCTGATCGCCGAGATCGTCGTGCAGCTGCGACGGACCTTCTGCCTCGGCGCGCTGCGCGCCCAGTCCTACGACCAGCAGGAAGACCTGCTGGTGCCGGCGAACGCGGCGGCCACCACCTGGCAAATCGGCGGCAACGCCCGGGCGCAATTGATCGCGACCGGTTCGCCTAACGAGTCCTGGGCCCAGTTGAAGTATGATTTCTCGAAAGGCGACACGATCACATTGAGCCAGACTTTCCGCACCACCTTCCCGCTCGATCGGCTTCATCGCCTCCAGCTGGGGCTGCGTTACGACGACACCTGGCATGCGCTGCGCCTGTTCATCGAGAAGAATGGGCAACGCTACGCGGCGGCGCGGACGCTTCCGCTCTCGGATCACGAATGGGTCGTCGACACCTGGCAGGAGCGCGGACCGGACGATCGGCCAACCAAGATCAAGACCTGGACGCTCTTGCAACCGAAAGGCCATACGACCGTTTCTTCGCCTAACGAGCTGAAGGTGACGATCGAGCTGGAAAAGACCAGCCAACTCGGAGCCTGGTGGGCCAAGATCCAGCGCAATTACCGGCTCACTTTCGACCAAATCCCCTTCTGGCGTTACGTCGGGACCAGTTTGTTCCTTGTCATTCTCAACCTGGTCGGAACGCTCCTGAGCTGTTCGTTAGCCGCGTACAGCTTCGCGCGCCTGCAATGGCCGGGACGCAACCTCTGCTTCGCGCTCCTCCTCGCTACCATGATGATTCCGGCGCAGGTGACGATGATTCCGCAATTCCTCATCATGCAGAAGCTTGGCTGGTACAACACCCTCCAGCCACTCTGGGTGATGAGCTTCGTGGCACCGGCATTTTACGTTTTCCTGCTCCGGCAGTTTCTCAAAGGCATCCCGCGCGATCTCGAGGACGCCGCCCGACTCGATGGCTGCGGGTTTTTTCGCATCTACTGGCACATCATGCTCCCGCTCGTCAGGCCGACGCTGGCCGCGATCGCCATCTTCACTTTTCTCGCGACCTGGAACGAATTCATGATGCCGCTCATTTATCTGGCCGATCAGCGGCTCTATCCGCTCTCCTTCGGCCTCTATGCCTTCCAGGTGCAGGTGACGAATCCCGGCACCGCCAAGGGCATGGGCATGGTCATGGCCGGCTCGCTCCTCATGACCCTGCCGGTGATCGCGATTTTCTTTTTCGCCCAGCGCTATTTCCTGCGCGGGGTCACGCTGACCGGGATGAAGGGTTAGCAGTGTAGCGTGCGCTGTCTCAGCGCATCCCGGCGTTCGGCAGGGCTGGAGAATCCGCTGAGACAGCGGACGCTACACTTTCAGAAATCGACTCGTTAGGGCGCCTTGTCCGCCTCGACGTCGATCGAGATCGTGACTTCGTCGCCCACCACCGACGTGCCTTCGACCGCCTTGCTCCAGGTCAACCCATACTCGCTCCGCTTGATCGGGTCGGGCGTGACCTGCCAGCCGCTGATTGGCTTGCCTCCCATGCCCGCTCCCTTGCCGAGAAACTTGACGTGGAGCGTGATCTCTTTGGTCACGCCGTGGATGGTGAGGTCGCCCAGAATGTCGCCGCTGTCCGCGCCGGTTTGCTTCACGCTTTTGCTCTTGAAAGTGATGGTCGGGTATTTCGCGACTTCGAAGAAATCGTCACTACGCAGATCCGCATCGCGCTTCTCATTTTTCGTGTCAACGCTGGCGGCATCGATCGTGGCGGTGACGGAAGATTTTTCCGGATGATCGGGATCGACGCGGATGGTGCCTTCGAACTTGTCAAAACGGCCGCTCACGTAGCTGAAGAAGTGTCGAATCTTGAAATTGATCGCGGAATGGACGGGATCGATTTTATAGGTGTCGTCGGCATGGACGGTGAGAATGGAACCGCCCAGCAAGACGGCAAAGAGAGACAGAAATTTTTTCATGGCTCCCTGACGTTAGCGACAGAGAGACCGTTGACCACCGCTTTCTGGCTGCACGCGCCGGGATGAAGGAAGATGATTGACCGCGGATTACACGGATTGCGCGGAGGGGAGGAGGGACTATCAACTGTTTCCGGTATCCGTGAAATCCGCCTAATCCGCGGTCAATCTTCCTCTTGCTCCTTATCCGTGGTTAGCCTTCTCCAGGAAGAGTCAGCGCTTTGAGCAATGCCGCGCGACCGCGCGGCAGCCGGCCAAAGAGCGCGCCCAGTGCCGCCGCCGGATCGCTTTTCAACCTGGCGACGTCGTGCACGCCGGCAAGGCGCGCCAGTTCGGTTTCGAAATGCTGTACGGCGCGGCGGGTGGCGTCGTGCGTGTCGAGAAAACCAAAAGCGCGCTGCGAGAGATGGAAAAGTTCCGGTGCGGGATGTTCCGGCTCGGTGCTGATCTCAATCAGCTCCACGAAATAGGAAGCCGTCTGAGTGCGCAAATAGTTTTGGCGGATTCCGCCAAAGGGATTGCGCAAGACGGCTTCGGTCAGGGTGTGCAGATTTGATTTGCGGCTGCGCTTGAACTGAATTTCCGCTTCGAAAAAAAGATCGAGTTTGCCGGCAAACACGCTCTTCGGCCGGCGCGCGCCCTTGGCCACGGTCTCGATGTTGCCTAACGACTCGGTGCACCACGAGATGATGAGGCTGGTATCGCTCAGCTTCCGTTTGCGGAGCAGAATCGCGTTGGTTGTCTCCATGCCGCCCGCCAGGGTAAATCCGGAGTCTACGGGGCTCGAACCCGCAACCTCCGCCGTGACAGGGCGGCGCTCTAACCAATTGAGCTAAGACTCCTCGCAAAAAGCGAGAGCAGGGTAATCGCACCATCACTCGCTTCAACCAATTTTTGCCCGCGCCGCG
>JBDTCM010000425.1:0-2967 GCA_039923575.1 Chthoniobacterales bacterium | reverse complement strand
GGACGAGGAAAAATTCACCGGGCTCGATCCGGGTCGCGTTCATCTCCACCGCGCCGTTCAGGCAAACGAAAAGCGCAAAAACGTTTTCCTCCGAGGCGCGGCGGGCATTTTTTAAATCCCACTTCTCGACCGTGAACCAGGGACATTGCACGAGGGTTTCGCCGGCTGGACGAATCAAGCCGGGCTCGAAATCGTCGAAAGCGATGGATTGGAGCGCCTCTTCAATCTGCAACTTCCGCGGCAGCCCCTTCGGCGCGCTGCGTCCCCAATCGTAAAGGCGAAAGGTGGTGTCGCTGTTTTGCTGGATCTCGATCAACAGATTGCCCGCGCCGATGGCGTGGAGTCGGCCGCTCGGGACGAAAAAAGCGTCTCCTGTTTTCACCTCGAGCCGATGCACCAGGTCCGCGGCTGTCCCCTGGCGCACCGCCTCCTCGAGTTGCTCCCGGGTCACACCGGGTCGCAATCCCGCATAGATTTCCGCACCGTCATCGGCCGCGGCGAAATACCACACTTCGGTCTTGGGTTCACCGCCAACGAGCCCGGTTGCCGCAGCGTCCGGATGCACTTGCAGGGAGAGCTTCTCCTGCGCGTCGAGCAGCTTGGCAAAAATGGGAAACCGAGATAGCTCCGGCATCTCCACGCCAAAGATTGCGGCCCGATGATCGCGCCACAATTCGTGCAGCGTCTGCCCGCGCCACGGTCCCTGCCTAACGACGCTCTGCGCTTCGGGCCGATCGACGATCTCCCATGATTCGCCGATCAATTTGCCCAGCGGGAGCTTCTTGCCCAAGGCGCTTGCCAGGCGTCGGCCACCCCATGCCCGCTCCAGAAAGAGCGGCTCGAAGAGGAGCGGCGCAGGCAAATCGGTCTTCATTTCCGGCGGCGAGAGTAACCCGAGACGCAATGTTTGTCAGACAACCGCGGCCGATTAGACTGCGGCCTTGAATTTCCGCGACCTGCTGAAGGCCTGGCTGCCCGTTGTATTTTGGGTGACCCTGATCTTTTGGGGATCGACCGACCTGATGTCGGCCGAGCATACCTCGCGCTTCCTCGTGCCTTTCCTGCGCTGGCTCAATCCCGACATTTCTCCAGCCGCCCTCGTAAAAGTGCAATTTCTCATACGCAAAACGGCGCACATCACGGAGTATGCCATTCTCGCCGGGGGTTGCTCTTCCGCGGCTGGCGAAGCCTCCTGAGCGACCCCTGGGCGCGGTCCACGGCGGCCCTGGTGGTGGCCATGCTTTTCGCCGCGAGCGATGAATTTCACCAGTTGTTTGTCGCTTCCCGCACCGGGTCGTTAGGCGATGTGCTCTTTGACTCGAGCGGGGCGCTGATTGGGGTCATGCTTTGCGCGATATTCGCGAGCAGGAAGCGCCTTTTGGAACATGCCGATCGGATCGCCCGCTCCTGACTCAAAATGGCGTGGGCGCGCGACGCGCGCAGCCTGGGGTAGCGCATCCGTCTCGCGTGCTGGTCGCGCTGTTCCAGCGCGACGAACTTTTCTGGAATGCGAGCGTCACGAAAGGGCAACACTTTCGCAAAAATTCGCGAGACGCGTGCGCTACCCAGGACAATTCCAACGCGCGCCGTTGATCTTCGCCCGAGCCTTGACCAATTAGCGATCTCCCCCCACTGTTCCGTTCCTCGGCGCTCCCGGCGTCGCACCGGGCCTGTAGCTCAGTTGGTTAGAGCATGCGCTTGATAAGCGCAGGGTCAAAGGTTCGAATCCTTTCAGGCCCACTGCCGCCCGCGAGCCGACGCGGTTTGAGATTCGTCTCAACGAACTCGCGTGTATGGTGTCCAACTCGCCGTGAAGTTTTCTCTCGTTCCAGCCGCGCTTTTTCTTGCTTTCATCGTCCCGTCGCCCGCAGCTGAGCCGGAACCAGCGAAGCCGCCGGTCGCGGTTCCGATTCTTCACTTCCAACACGAGACGCTTCCGAATGGGCTCGAAGTTTACTCGGTCGAGGATCATTCCAGCCCGACGGTCGCGGTGCAGGTCTGGTATCACGTCGGCTCGAAGGATGATCCGCAGGGACGAAGCGGCTTCGCTCACCTTTTCGAACACATGATGTTCAAGGGGAACGAACATCTCACGGCCGATGAATTCGACGACTTGACCGAGAACATCGGCGGCGAAAACAATGCCTACACCGCGGACGACGTGACGGTTTACCACGAAGTCGTGCCTTCGAATTATCTCAATCCCATCCTCTGGGCAGAAGCGGAACGGATGTCCTCGCTCGCCCTCAACCACACCAATTTCAATTCCGAGCGCGACGTCGTGAAAGAGGAATACCGTCAGCGCATCCTCGCCAATCCCTACGGCGAATTCTATCTCGCGATCGCGCAGAATTCTTTCGCCGTGCATCCCTACAAACGCCCGGGCATCGGCAACATCGCCGATCTCGATGCCTCGAAATTGCCGGAAGTGCGCGCTTTCCACTCCACCTTTTATCGGCCAGACAACGCGACCCTGATCGTGGTGGGCGATTTCCAGCCTAACGAGTTGCACGATTGGGTGAACAAATATTTTGGCGCGGTCAAGAAGCCGGCGACAAAGATTCCGCGCGTTACGATCAAGGAACCGCCGCGCAAGGAGGACAAACGCGTCGTCGTTTACAGCCCCAAGGTGCCGCTGCCGGCGGTGGCGGTGACCTACCTGGCGCCATCGATTCGGAGCAAGGACGCACCCGCGCTGCACCTGGCGGATGAAATTTTGTCCGGTGGCGATTCGTCACGGCTCTATCAGTCGCTCGTTTACGAGCAGCAAATCGCGCAGGCCGCTTCCTTCAGCGCCGACCTGCGCGAAGACGCCGGCTTGCTCACGATGCGCCTCATTGTGGCCAGCGGGAAAAATCCAGCGGATGCAGAAAAGGCGCTCACGGAACAGCTCGACAAGGTCCTGAAAGATGGCGTGACCGAGGCCGAACTCGAGAAGGCGAAAACTCGCTTTCTCACCGGCACATT
>JBDTCM010000424.1:0-2626 GCA_039923575.1 Chthoniobacterales bacterium | reverse complement strand
GGCATGCTCCGGATTGAGCCGCAATGGGAGAGCCTGCGGGACGATCCGCGATTTCAAAAACTGCTCGCTACTTGATTCGTTAGGGAGGAATCCCGATCGCTTCCGGGTGGTATTTTTGCCAGTAGCGGGCCGAAGCCGTCACGGCCATGAAACTCGGATCGGCCAGTTCGTAATCCGCGACCCTTGCGGGCGCCGCGCCGGCGTCGATGATGTCCTTCGCTTCGTAGCGGGCGAAGTCAGGAACCAGCTCGGATTCGCCGCGCCCTTTGCGCAGTTTATCGCGAAACCAGGTCGCCCAGCGCTGCACTCTTTCCGCGAGCGCGTCGAAATGCGCGCTGAGGTTGCCTTCCACGAGGCCGAAGTGCGGAAGGTAAAGACGGGCCGGCGCCAGCGCGCGCATCTGTGCGATCGATTCCAGCCAGGATTCCACCTGCAGTTCGGGCGGAACGAATGGAGGAACGGGCGGACCGTCATCGAGGCGCACCCCGGCAACATCGCCGCCGAACAAGTTATCGTCCCAATGATAGATGTTGTGGTGCGAGGCGTGCCCCGGCGTCGCGAGAGCGCGCACCTCAAATTGGCCGACCTCGATCGCAGTGCCATCATCGGTGACTCGCACCTGGTCTTCGGGGATCGGCCGCATCTCACCCCAGAGCCTTTGCATTTCAGAGCCAAAAATGCGGGCGGCCGATTCCATCAGCCGCGACGGGTCGAGCAAATGCCGCGCGCCCCGCGGATGCACGTGAATCGTCGCGCCCGCTTCGGCGAAGCGCCACGCCGCGCCCGCGTGATCGAGATGTATGTGACTGAGGAAAACGTGACGAACGTCGTTAGGCGAAAAGCCCGCGGTGCGCATCTCCGACTCGATGGTCGCGAAAGTCGAGTCCGCACCGGTGTCGAAAAGCGCGATCCCGTCGCTGGTTTCAAGTGCGGTTGCGGCAATGATGCCGGGGCGGCCGAGGTGCCGCGTGTCGAGAACGTGAATCATCAGGAGAAATGCGGAAGGCGGAAGGCGGATTGCGAAATGGATGAAACGTCAGGCGAGCTCGGTGCCCTATTCCGCGTTCCGAATTCCGAACTCCGCATTTCCTTCATTCCCACTCGATCGTGCTCGGCGGCTTGGTCGAGATGTCGTAGCAGACCCGGTTGACGCCTTTGACCTCATTCACGATCCGGCTCGAGATGCGGGCGAGGACTTCGTAGGGCATCCGCACCCAGTCCGCCGTCATCCCGTCCTGACTCTCGACGATGCGGAGCGCGATCGTGTTTTCGTAGGTGCGCTGGTCGCCCATCACGCCGACCGAGCGCACCGGCAGGAGGACGGCGAAGGATTGCCAGACGCGGTAATACCAATCGCTCGCCTTCATTTCGCTCACCACGATGGTGTCGGCGTCGCGTAAAATGCGCAGCCGTTCGGGCGTGACCTCGCCCAGAATCCGGACGGCGAGGCCGGGTCCGGGGAAGGGCTGGCGATGCACGATCTCGTTAGGCAAATCGAGTTGCAGACCGGCCTGGCGCACTTCGTCCTTGAAGAGCTGACGCAATGGCTCGACTAGCTCAAAATTCATTTTCTCCGGGAGGCCACCGACATTGTGGTGGCTCTTGATGAGCGAAGCCGGGTTGCCACCGATCGCGACGCTCTCGATCACGTCGGGATAAAGGGTGCCTTGGGCAAGAAAATGATAGCCGGCATGCGGTCGCTGGTCGGCGCGGTCCTGCGCCAGCAATTCTTCCGTTGCCTGTTCAAAGACCCTGACGAACTCGCCGCCAATCACTTTGCGTTTCGTCTCCGGATCGGTCACGCCCTCGAGCAGCCGGAGAAAGCTCTCCGAGGCGTCGACGTATTTGAGTTTGATCTGGAAATTTTCGCCGAAAACGCGCTGCACAATCTCGGCTTCGTTTTCACGCAGGAGCCCGTTGTTGACGAAGATGCAGGTGAGCTGATCGCCGATCGCCTTGTGCAAAAGCGCGGCCGCGACGGAGGAGTCGACCCCGCCGCTCAGGCCGAGGACGACTTTCTGGTCGCCGACCTGCTGGCGGACGCGGGCGCAGGCTTCATCGATGAACGAGCCCATCGTCCAATCCATCGCGCAGTGGCAGATGCGGAAGAGGAAATTCTCGATGATCTCCTTCCCGCGCGGGGTGTGCGAAACCTCCGGATGAAACTGGAGCGCGTAGATCTGGCTCGCATCGTTCTCGATCGCGGCAAACGGGGAATTCTCGGTGTGCGCGATGGTGCGGAAGCCTTCCGGCAGGGCAGTGAGTTTGTCGCCATGGCTGCTCCAGATGTCCATGTGCTCGCCGAGGCCATCAAAGAGCGGAGTGTGCTCGTCGATCTGCAAAAGACCGGCGCCATACTCGCGGCGTCCACTGAATTCGACCTGGCCGCCGAGATGGCGCGCGATCAACTGCAGGCCGTAGCAGATGCCGAGAATGGGGATGCCTAACGAAAAGATCTGAAGATCAATCTGGGGCGCGCCTCTGTCGTAAACGCTGGCCGGGCCGCCCGAAAGAATGATCCCTCTGGGAGCGAGGCGCTCGACTTCCGCCGCCGCGATATCGCAGCGCACAATCTCGGAATAGACCTGGCACTCGCGCACGCGGCGGGCGATGACCTGCGTGTACT
>JBDTCM010000423.1:0-4957 GCA_039923575.1 Chthoniobacterales bacterium | reverse complement strand
CCTTCGTCCGTTCGGCGAGGCGCCAAACGGGGCACGGCCGATTCGAAAAGATTTTCGGCCACGGATGAACACGGATTAAACACGGATCCGAAATTGGTTTATCCGTGGATATCCGTGTTCATCCGTGGCTCCTCAAACGCCGGCGACGCCTCTCTGGATCGCACGCGCCGACTATTTCTCGAGCGCAGCCTGGGCGGCGGCGAGCTTCGCGATCGGGACACGGAACGGACTGCAACTGACGTAGTCGAGTCCGAGCCGGTGGCAGAATTTCACGCTCGACGGTTCGCCGCCGTGCTCGCCGCAAATGCCGAGCTTGATCTTCGGCCGCGTTTTGCGGCCGAGATCGCGCGCGATTTCCATCAGGCGTCCCACACCTTTCTGGTCGATGGAGGCGAAGGGATTGTTAGGCACAATGTCGAGCTCGGCGTAGGCGGGCAGGAAACTGCCGGAGTCGTCGCGGCTCATGCCGAGGGTCGTTTGGGTCAGATCGTTCGTGCCGAAGCTGAAGAATTCCGCGTCCTTCGCGATCTCGTCCGCGACGAGCGCGGCGCGTGGGATTTCGATCATGGTGCCGACGAGATAATTGAATTTCGTTTTCTTTTCCTTCGCCACTTCCGCGGCGACGCGATGCACGATGTCGATCTGGAGTTTCAATTCGCGCGGGTAGGCGACGAGCGGAATCATGATCTCGGGCCGCACTTTTTTGCCTTTCTTGTGCACTTCCGCGGCCGCTTCAAAAACGGCGCGCGCCTGCATCTCGGAGATCTCGGGAAAAGTAATGCCGAGCCGGCAGCCGCGATGGCCTAACATTGGATTGAACTCGTGCAGCTCGCGCACCCGACGTGAAATGGTTTCGACCGGGATGCCGATTTTTTTCGCGAGATCGGCCTGCTGCTCTTTTTCGCGCGGGAGAAATTCGTGCAGCGGCGGATCGAGAAAACGAATCGTGGCGGGCAATCCATCGAGCGCCTGGAAAATTCCGGCAAAATCCTGCCGTTGATACGGGAGCAATTTCGCGAGCGCCTTGACGCGTGCTTCCTTGTCCTCGGCGAGAATCATTTCGCGCATCGCATCGATCCTGTCGCCCTCGAAAAACATGTGCTCGGTCCGGCAGAGCCCGATCCCTTTGGCGCCAAAAGCGATCGCGTTTTTCACCTGCTCGGGGGTGTCGGCGTTGGTCCGCACCTCGAGTCGGCGGGCGCGATCGACCCAGCTCAGGAGTTTGGCGAATTGGTGATAGATGGCGCTCTTTTTTCCATCGAGCGAACGATCCACCAGCACCTGCACGATCTCGGACGGCGCGGTCGTGACTTCGCCGGCGAAAACTTCGCCGGCGGTGCCATCGATCGAAAGGTAATCGCCTTCCTTCAAGGTCACCCCGCTGGCGGACAACGTGCGCTTTTGGTAATCGATCTCGATCTCGGCCGCGCCGCAGACGCAGACCTTGCCCATCTGCCGCGCGACCAGCGCCGCGTGCGAGGAGACGCCGCCGCGCGAAGTGAGAATGCCCTCGGCCGCGATCATGCCGCGCAAATCTTCCGGCGAAGTCTCGATGCGGGTGAGCAACACTTTGTCGCCGCGCTCGGCGCGCCGGACTGCTTCTTCCGCGCTGAAAACGATGTGGCCGGAGGCCGCGCCCGGGCCGGCGGGCAGGCCGCGGCCGATTTTTTTCGCCGCGGCGATGGATTTGCGATCGAAAATCGGCGCGAGCAGATGCGCCAGCGAATCGGCGGGGATGCGTTTGATGGCGGCTTCTTTCGTGATCAAGCGTTCCTCGACCATCTCGACCGCGATGCGCACCGCGGCGAGGCCGGTGCGTTTGCCGTTGCGCGTTTGCAGGATGTAGAGGCGGTTGTCTTCGACCGTGAACTCGAGGTCCTGCATGTCGTTGAAATGTTTTTCGAGAAGCGCGCGCACTTTCATGAGCGCCTTGTGCGCGGCCGGCATTTCGTGGGCGAGTTTTGCGATCGGGTGCGGCGTGCGCACGCCCGCGACGACGTCTTCGCCCTGGGCGTTGATGAGATATTCGCCGTAGAAAACTTTCTCGCCGCTGGCTGGGTCGCGCGTGAACGCCACCCCGGTGGCGCTGGTGTCGCCCATGTTGCCGAAGACCATCGTCTGCACGTTGACGGCTGTGCCCCAGTCGTGCGGGATGCCGTATTTTCTCCGATAAACGACCGCGCGATCGTTATTCCAGGAACCGAAGACGGCGCCGATCGAGCCCCAGAGTTGGGCGCGCGGCTCCTGCGGAAATGATTTGCCGGCCCGCTCCTTGATCAAATCCTTGAAGCGCTGCACCAGCTCCTTGAGGTCATCGACGGTGAGCTGCACGTCGGGGAAATTGTGATTGCCGTAGCGCTCATCCTTGAGGTGCTCGATCACGCTTTCGAACGGATCGTGGTCTTCGCCGGCGCGCTTCTGCACGCCCATCACGACGTCGCCATACATTTGCAGGAAACGGCGATACGAATCCCAGGCGAAGCGCGGGTTGTTCGACTTGCGCGCCACGATCTCAACCACGGTATCGTTCATCCCGAGGTTGAGAATCGTGTCCATCATTCCCGGCATGGAATCGCGCGCCCCGGAACGGACGGAAAGGAGGAGCGGCTTCTCTTTGTCGCCGAGCTTTTTGCCGACTGATTTTTCGACCTTGGCGAGCGAGGCTTCGACTTCCGCCTCCAATCCGCGCGGATAGGCACGCTTGTTCTCGGAAAAATAAGTGCAGACTTCGGTCGTGATCGTGAACCCGGGCGGGACGGGCAGCCCGATGCGAGTCATCTCGGCGAGGTTGGCGCCTTTGCCGCCGAGAAGTGGCTTCATGTTGCCGCCGCCGTCCGCTTTGCCGTCGCCGAAATAGTAGACGTTGCGCGTCTTCCTGATTGTTTTGCCCCTGGATTTCGGAACCGATTTGGATTTCGATCGAGGAGCCGATTTGGAGCGGAATGATTTCGTTTTTTTCGACATGAGATTTTGGGAAGCCGCGAGAAGTGAATCGGAATTTGCGCGCGGAAGCGCAAGCTAAGGCGCGAGTTGGGGGTGTCAACGCATCGTAACGCAGGCTTCCAGTCCGCCAGCCGGACGGACTCGTCCCGTGGCGAGCCTGTCGCGTCGGGCAGGATGCCGGCTTGACCCGACAGCCAGGATGCCTGTGTTACGCGGGCTCGGAGGCGAGGACGTCATCGATCGCGTCGGCGAAATCGTCGACGCCCGACATTGGCACGATGATGACATTGCGGTGCCCCTGGCTGTCCTCGGTGATCCGGAGGAATTTGCCGCGGCCGTTTTCGCGCAGCTCGATCGAGAAAACTTTTCGTTCGATCTGCAACTCTCTTGATTCGATGATGCTATCCATGTGGACCGGCGCGAATGTTAGGCCGGGCTGTAATGAAAATGAAAGCAAAATCTTTGGTCTCTAACTGCCTCGGCGAGCAGCCTTTGCCGATCGATCATTGACGATCGCGAAGTCGGCCTGGCGCTTGAAGACGTCGATCCGGGCCACCACCACTTTCAAAACATCGCCGACCGCGAAAGTGCGCTTCGACTGCCGGCCGATGAGCCGACGCCGCGCTCCGTCGAAAGTATAGAAGTCATCGCTCAACGACGAGACGTGCACCAGACCGGTCAAGAGCACGTCCGGCAATTCGATGAGGAGTCCGTAGTTGCGCACTTCGATCACGACCGCGCGGAAAACCTGCGGGTTCTTTTCCGTGATCTGCCGCTCGAGGAACTCGAGTTTTTTCATTTTCACCGATTCATTTTCCGCCTCGGCGGCGACGCGTTCCGTGGTCGAGATGTGTTCGGCGATCCCGGTCAGCTCGCCCGCCGTCCGCTGCGCGCCGCGCTGGCCGTCGCGGCCCGCGAGGATGCGGTGTACGACGAGATCGGCGTAGCGGCGGATCGGGCTCGTGAAATGGGTGTAGTTGTTTTTCGAAAGGCCAAAGTGACCGAGCGGCTGGGTTGCGTAGCGGGCGCGCTTCAAACTTTTCAGGAGCCCGATCTTCAGCGCCTGCTCTTCCGGTTTGCCGCGAAAAGATTCGAGGAGCCGCTGCAGCTCGCGACGATTCGTCAGGTCACCGGCCTTGAATCCGTAACTCATCACGAACTCCCGGTACTCGGTCAGCTTGTCCGGGTCGGGCGTTTCGTGAACGCGATAGATGGTCGGGACAAGCCGGTGTTTTAACTCACTCGCGACCGCTTCGTTGGCCGCGAGCATGAACTCCTCGACCAGTTGATGGGACTCGTCGTTCTCGATCCGTTCGAGGCGGAGCGGGCGGCCGGTTTGTTTGTCGACGATCACTTTTACTTCCGGAAAATCGAGATCGAGCGAGCCGTGCGCGAAACGGCGCCGGCGCAAAGTGGAGGCAAGGTCCCAGGTCGCGTGCAACCGGTGCGAGAGCTCGTCGTGCGGCGGCTTTTGCAGAATGCCGAAGGCTTCCTTGTAAGTGAGCCGGCGCGCACTTTTGATCATGGTGCGCGCGAAGCGGGCACCGCGCGGCGTGCCGTTCTTGGCGAAGCGGATGAAAACGGAATGCGTCAGCCTGACGACGTTCGGATTAAGGCTGCAAACGCCGTTGCTCAAACGCTCGGGCAACATCGGGATGACCCGATCGACCAGGTAAACGCTGTTGCCGCGATTAAGCGCCTCGCGATCGAGCGCGCTGCCGGGCGTGACGTAAGCAGCGACGTCCGCGATGTGGACGCCGAGTTCCCATTCGCCGCCGGGGAGTTGCTCGACGTTGATCGCATCGTCGAAGTCGCGCGCGTCATCCGGGTCGATCGTGACGATGAACTTTTCTCGCAGATCTTCCCGCTCGCGATAGCGATTGGGATCGACCGAGTCCGGGATGCCATCCGCTTCGGCCAGCACTTCGGGCGGGAATTGAAGCGGAAGATTGTTCTTCCGAATGATCGAAAGCATGTCGACCCCCGGATCGGAGGCGCGACCGAGCAGCTCGAT
>JBDTCM010000422.1:0-9457 GCA_039923575.1 Chthoniobacterales bacterium | reverse complement strand
CTCAACAAACGGCATCGCCCTGGCAAAAGAATCGATCACCACCTGATGATTCGCGCGCAGATGATCGGCCGCCCTCTGCGCGCGATCGATCCGACCGCGCAATGGCACGACGCCGGAAAAATATCCCATCGATTCACGTGCGCCCTGCCGGGTCCGGTTGGCCACCGGCGTCCCAACCACGAGCTCGTCGTTCCCGCTCCATTGCGCGAACGCGATCTGAAAAGCCCCGAGCAATGTGCTGAAAAGTGTGATCCCGGTTTTCCGCGCGAGCTCCTGCGTTTCGTTCGCCAGTTCCGCCGAAATTTTCGTCGCCCAACGCTCCGGCGGACCGGGCGGAATCGGCGCGCTCCAAGTGCGTTGCAAACCTGCCAGCTGTGTTTTCCAAAAAGCCGCCCGCTCCGCCAGCACCGCCGGCTGCCAGAAGGCGCGCTCTTGCGCGGCCCAGGCGGTGTAAGAGAGCGGCAACGGCGGAATCGCTTCGGTCGAGCTCATCATTCCGTGGATGTAAGAGGCGAAAAGTTCCTCCACGAAAACCCCCAGCGTCCAGCCGTCGGCGATGGCGTGATGAATCGCAAAGACCAGCACATGATCGTTAGGCGCGCGGCGCAAATCCATCACCCGGTAGAGCGGCCCTTTCACGAGATCGAACGGCTGGCGGAAAATCTCCGTCGCCAGTTCCTCGATTGCTTCCGGACTTTCGGAGCCCGGCGGCACGTCACGAAAACCAAAATCCGCCCCACCCTCTTTCCGAATCATCTGCAGCGGCCGCTCCTTGCCGGGCAGAAACGAAAGCCGCAAAACTTCCTGGCGATCGACCACCTTCTGAATCGCGGCGCGGCTGTCGCGCTCGGTGAGCAGACCGTGCACCTCGATCAAACAACAGATGTGATTCGCCGGATCGTTGACCGCCACGGGCGAGGTCTCCCAGATTTCGCGCTGCGGAAAAGTCAGCGACTGGAGCTGCGCTTGACCGCTCTCGAGCCATTGCTTCAGTTGGGCGCGCCGATCCACTGACATCGTAATTTCGCGGGTGGCCGTGTTCAACGCCGAACGCCTTCAGTCGCTTCGGCAGGTTCCGGCTCGGCCTCGCTGCCTAACAATCGGTCGATATCCTCATCCGAGATCGCATCGAGATCGACCGAGCTGGCCGCTTCCGCGGTCGGTGCCGTAACAGGCGCAGCTTCCGCAGCCGTTGTCGCGCCGCCGAGATGGCCGGCGATCAACGTCGCAATCTGCCCAATCGTTCGCGCCCGCATCAGGCTTGTCGGAGGCAGGGCAATCCCGACTGCCGCTTCGAGCGAAGTTTCGATTTCCACGCCCATGAGCGAATCCAAACCGAGGTCGGTCAACGGTTGATCGTCGCGCAAGCTGTCGGGTTTCACCCGCAAAACCGAGCCGACCGCTTCGCGCACCGCCTGGGAAATAACCGCCGCTTTTTCCGCCGGAACCGCCGCATCGATCCGGCTGCGCCAATCGCTCGTCGCGCCAGTCGATTCCTGGTTCTCGATCGTGGCAAAAATGCGCTCGAGAAGGGGATTCTCCTGCATGCCTCTGAAGAATTGGCGCCACTTGCTCCAATCGACCCGGATCGCAATCGCCTGGTCGGTGCCCGCGGTGAGGAAAGATTCGAGCAGCGCCATCGCTTCGCCGGGCGTAATCCCCATCGTGCCCTGGCGGGCGAGGAATTCCGCGACGCGTTCGTTCCGCGCCACGTAGCCTTCGCCACCGAGCACGCCCCAGTTCACGGTCAGCGCCGGTAAACCGAGCGCCTGACGATGATGCGCGAGCGCGTCGATGAAGGCGTTCGCCGCGCTGTAGTTGCCCTGCGCGGGATTGCCGAAAATGCTCGAGACCGACGAGAACATGACGAAGCAATCGAGCTTCATTTCGCGCGTCGCTTCGTGCAGGAGCCAGGCGCCGTCGGCCTTTGGCCTAACGACCGCGCGCATTCTCTCGGGATTAAGCGAGGCGAGCGGAGCGTCGTCGATCACCATCGCGAGGTGGAAAACACCGCGCAACGGATTTCCGCTCGATTCGATCTCCGCGAAGAGCCGCTTGACATCGTTAGGCTCGCCAATGTCTGCGGACACGATGCGCATTTCCACGCCGCGTTCTTCCAATTCTTCGACAAACTTCTGCGCCTCCGGATTCGAAGCGCCACTCCGGCTCGTCAGCACGAGATGGCGGGCGCCGCAGTCGGCCAACCATCGCGCCAACACCTTGCCGTAGCCGCCAAACGCGCCCGTAATCAGGTAGCTCGCATCCGCCTGCACCGCGAAGCCCGGCGCCGGCAATTCGCCGCGCCGCGGGACGAAGGGCGTCGGGAACGACACCACTACTTTCCCAATGTGTTTGCCACCTGCCATGAGGCGAAACGCGGAATCGATTCGGCTCGCCGGGAAGGCGCGGAACGGCAGCGGTCGCAGTGCGCCTTTCTCGATCAAGGCGCAGATATCACCGAGCATCTTGCGGGTCAGCTCTTCGTCGCCGTGGAAAACAGCGTCCATCGCCACCACGTGGAACGACGAGTTATTGCGCAGCGGCCGGAGCGGAATGCGGGTGTTTTGGTAAATGTCGCGTTTGCCGATCTCGATAAAACGGCCGAACTCCGCCAGACAGGAAAGCCCCATCGGAATCGCTTCGCCGGCGAGCGCGTTTAGAACCACATCGACGCCTTTGCGATCGGTCAGCTCCAGCACCGTCTCGGCAAAATCACCGCGCCGCGAGTCGATCACATGTTGCACGCCTAACGTTTTCAGGAGCGCGCGCTTGCTCGGGCTGCCCGCGCTGGCGATCACCTCCGCGCCGAGATGTTGCGCGATCTGGATCGCGGCCATGCCGACGCCACCCGCGCCCGCGTGGACCAAAATGCGTTCGCCGCGACGAAGCCGGGCGACGTTTTGCAAGGCGTGCCACGAAGTCATGAAGACGACCGGCAAGGTGGCCGCTTCTTCGAAAGTGAGGTTGTCTGGAATCAGCCGCACATCGCCGCCGCGCGCGATGGTTTGAGTGGAAAGCCCGAAAACCGCGAGGCCAAAAACGCGATCTCCCGGCGCCACATGCGACACGCCTTGGCCGACTTCCCTAACGATACCGCCGACTTCGTCGCCGAAGATACGCGCGTCCGGCGCGTCGCCGGGATAAAGCGCCAACGCCTTGAGCACGTCGCGGAAATTCATTCCGGCGGCTTTTACTTCGATCAAAACCTGACCCGGCTCGCACTTCGGCAAAACGAACGGCGCGAAACGCAGCGTATCGAGATGTCCGCGTTCGCGAGATTCCAGGTGTAGTGGCAGATCCGCATCAAGCCATTGCTCGCGCGTCGGCCGGCCGCGATCGAGTCGCCGCGCGTAGCGAGCTTCGCCGCGCAGGGCGATTTCGCGTTCGCCGTCCTTGCGCAACAACTCGCTCCAAAGCGCAGCCGCATCCGAGGGCGACGCTTGCGCGGGAAGATCGATCGAACGCCAGGCGAGATTGGAATACTCGTTTTGAATAACCCGCATCAACCCGATGGCGGGTGCTTGCGCAACCGCGCTCGGCTGCAATTCGCTCCCGGCGGTCTGGGCATTTCGCGTTACTAAATCGAGGCGCAGCTTGGCCGCCGGCCGCGCGGCTTCGAGCGCGTTCGTGAAATGGAGCAACGCGTCGAGGGTGTCGGATTGGCCGATCTTCTCATCGAGATTCCAAAGATAGACGACCCGTTCGGGCGGTGTTTCCGTGCAACTCTCAACCAGTTTTTGCCAATCTTCGAAAGTTCCCGGTCGCAAAGTGAAGGCGTCCGTTCCGTCGAACTCGAAATCATTTCCAATCCGCCCGACCCGGCAGCGCGCGCCACCGGCGCGCAACTGCCTAACGAGCGCAGCACTGAGCTCGGAGTTGTCGGCGAAAACGAGCCACGATTTTTCTTCCGGCGTTTCCGTTTTCGACTCGGCCGTACTCGACGTTTCCTCCGTCGCTCTGCGCGCGAACAAACCAATCTGGCCTTCGCCGCCGGTCGGTCCGAGGAGGCCTGGCGACGACGCGGTTTCAGCAAAACCACTCTCACGTAGAACCGATTCCCACTGCGCGCGCTCCAGCAGCGGCTGCTCCGGTCGCAGGTCGCGATCGGTCAGGCGCCACCAACCACTCGTTAGGCCGAAAACGGTCTCGGTCCAGAGCTGCGGGGTTGCCGTCTCCATGAAAATGAGGCTGCCGCCAGGCACGAGCAAGTCGTGCAGGTGCCGCAGGGCGCTGCGCACGTCGCGGACCGCGTGGACCACGTTGGTGCCGATAATGAAATCAAAGGAACCCGCTTCGAATTCCTGATCCGTGCCCGGTTTTTCGAGATCGAAAATCTTGAACTCGACCTCGGGGAAACTGGCCAGCTTCTGCCCGGCGTGGGAGAAAAATGCGGCCGAGACATCGCTGAAAATGTAGGAATGCAAGCCGCGCTCGAGCAGCGGGAGGACTTGCGAAGCGAGACCGCCGGTGCCCGCGCCGATCTCGAGAATGCGCAAGCCGCGCCCCTCGGGCAGGCGCCGCGCCGCACTGCTAATCGCGGCCGTAATGCCCGCGATCCAGTGACTGGTGAAGAGTCCGTCGCCGTAGAAATGATCGAGCAACTCCGCCCCAATGCCTGAGAAAAGGACCTGGACGGCGTCTTTCGCGCCCTGCAAAATCGCACCCAGCTCGGCGCAATTTCCTTCGCAAAGGAGCGCCTCTGGAAGGTGCCCGGGGTAATTCTGGATGTAATCGCGCAGGATCTTTTCGGCGGAATCGGCCGTCCGGGTGAAGCGCGCGGTCGGCTGCCAGCCTGTCTTGGTCTTGCGGAGCAATCCGTGCCTAACGAGTCCGGCGGCGAGTCGTTCGAAAGCCGGCCGCATGGGCGCCGCTACTTTGAGAGTATCGGCGTTGAAGGCGGCTTTGGGGGCGACTCCCATTTCGCGCAACCCGCGCACCAACTGCGCGGCGGCCAGTTCGTCCATCGCGCAGAGCGCTTTCTCGAGCTCGGCATGCCCGCGAGTCTCGACCACAAGGTCGATCGCGGTCTGCGCGGTGGCCTGCAGTTGCTCGAGCGGGAGCGGGGGAACGGCCGGCTTCGCGGAGTCGTTAGGCGTGCGTTCCCAGGCGACGTGATAGGTCACGTCGCGGGTCCCGCCGGGAGCGCTCGCGCGACCCGCACCAGCGAGGCTGATGGCGCGGAAACCGTCGACCAGCACGCACGGCTTCCCGGCGTGGTCGTAAATCTCAATGTCGCCTTCGATAAAATCGTCGGCGAAATCCTGCACCTTCGCGCTGACACGCGCTGCGGCCCCGGGCGTGCCAAGATAGAGAATGCGGCCAAAGCGAACCGGAAGTTTCATCCGCGCCTGCCGACCTTCCACGGTCGCCGCGCCCGCCGAGAAGACCTGAAGAGCGCCGTCGAAGAGAACCGGATGCAGCGCGTATTCACCGGCCCGTGGCGCGATGCCATCGGACAACGTGACGCGGCCGTTCGATTTTCCAGAGCCGGCGGCCAGCTCGCGGATCGGGCGAAATTCTTCGCCGTAACGGAGACCGAGATCGCTCATGTGGCCGTAAAAATCCTCAACCTCGACCGATTGGGTCGCGGGATTCGGTTTCCACTTCGACGCGGCGAAAGAGGATTCCGTCCGCTCACTCCGGAGCGAGCCGACGACATGCGTCGACCAGGAAACGCTTTGATCGAAACGGCTTTGGATAGAGAAGGTGCGTTCGTTAGGCGAATAGGCCACCTCGAGTTGCACACCGGAAGCGGGATCGGGCAGGATAAGCGGTTTGCGAATCTCGAAATCCTCCACCGCAAACGGGTGACCTTCGAACAACTGCACGCCGGCCTCGAGCACCATCTCGACAAAGGCGGCGGCCGGGAAAATAACGTGGTTCTCGACCTTGTGATCCTTCAGGAAAGCCATGTGCCGCGAGTCGAGCCGCGCGATCCAGGTTGGCTGCGAGCGCGGCAGTCGCACGTCGAGCAAACCGCGACCGCCGGGGGCGAGACGGCCTTCGCGGGCGTCGCTCGCTTCGTTCCACCAGCGAGCTTTTTCCCAGGCGTAGGCAGGAAGGGAGAGCAGATGCCGTGACGGCGTCATGGCGGAGAAATCGATCGGCACACCGGTGCGATGGAGGTCGAGCGCGGCTTCGAGGATGGATTCGAATTCACGTTCGCGACGCGTGGAAGAAATGATCGGCGCCTTGGTCCCGCCCGCGGCGAGCGTTTCCTGCGCAGCATGAGCAAGCGCGGGATGGGCGCTCAGTTCGAGCCAGACATCGACTCCGAATTCCGCCAGCGCATTGACCGCGGAAGAGAAACGCACGGGCTCGCGGATGCCGCTACCCCAATAGGCCGCGTCGCAGGCTTCGCCGGCCTGGCGTTCGCCGGTAACGGTGCTGAAAAACGGGATGTTGCCCGGCTGCGGTTTGAGGTCGGCGAGAGCTTCTTCCAAAGCCTCTGCCGCCGGCCGCATGAGCGGGTGATGAAACGGATGATCCACCCTAACGAGACGGGCGAAAGCGCCTTGCGCCTCGAGTTCGGCCGCCATCGCTTCGAGCGAAAGGCGCGCACCAGCAAGCGTGATCGAACGCGGACCGTTGAAGGCGGAAATCGTGACGGTGCGATCGTGACGCGCGATGAGTGCGAGGGCTTCCTCCTCCGGCAAACCGACGGCGAGCATGGTGCCTTCGCCGCGTCCGCATTCCTCCATCAGGCGCGCCCGGAGCGCGATGATGCGAGCGACTTCTTCGACCGAGAAAATGCCTGCCACGCAAGCCGCGGCGATTTCACCCACGCTGTGGCCGACGACGGCCGCGGGCTCCACGCCCCAGGATTTCCAAAGCGCGGCGAGCGCCACTTGCATGGCAAAAATCGCCGGCTGGCCGATCTCGGTACGCGACATTTGGGAGGTCTTTTCGGTCCGGCCGAGTTCCTCGAGCAGTGAGAAGCGCGTCCACGGACGCAGCGCCGCGTCGCAACGCTCGATCGCCTCGCGAAAGACCGGCTCGTGACGCATCAACTCGCGGCCCATGCCCCACCATTGCGGGCCCTGGCCGCTGAAGATAAAACCGATACGTGGCGCTTCTTCGCGACGCGCGCTGAAGCTGGAACGAATTTTCGTGCTCTCGCCGTTTTGCGCGAAAGCGTCGAGTTCCTCGGTCAGCTCCGCCCAATTCGAAACGGTGAGAGTGAGCCGATGCGGATGATGATTCCGCCTAACGCCTAACGTGTAGGCGAGATCGGGTAAAACGGGTGAGCTGCCGTTGGAATCGGCGTGCTCTTTTACCCACGCGCTCAGATTTGCCGCCGAAGCCTGAAGCGCTTTTTCCGAGCGCGCCGAGAGCATGAGCGGCCAGGGACGCGCGGCGGGGAACTCGGAACTTCTGACCGGTTGATGCGCTGGCGGCTCCGCCAAAATGACGTGGGCGTTGGCCCCACCGAAGCCGAACGAATTGACGCCGACCATCCGCTCGCCGGACACGTCCGGGAACGGCTCGAGCTCGGTCGGGACGCGCAGCTTCAATTTTTCGAAATCGATATGCGGGCTGGGGGTTTTGAAATGCAGACTGGGCGGAATCTGGCGGTGTTGCAGGACGAGCATGCCTTTAAGCAGTCCCGCGACGCCCGCGGCGGTCTCCAAATGTCCGAGGTTCGTCTTGATCGAGCCGATTGGGAGCGGCTCGGAACGATTGGCGCAGAGCGCGTCGGCGAGTGCGTGCGCTTCGATCGGGTCACCCACGGCAGTGCCGGTGCCGTGTGCTTCCACAAAACCGATCTCCTCCGGCGCGACACCCGCATCTTTGCAGGCATCGATGACGAGGCGCGTCTGCGCTTCGGGGCTCGGGAGCGAGATACCGTTGGTGTGCCCGTCCTGGTTGATCGAAGTCCCGAGGATGACACCTCGGATCGGATCGCCATCTGCGATCGCGTTGGAGAGTCGTTTGAGCAGCACCATGCCTGCGCCTTCGCCGCGGACGAATCCACTCGCGCTCTCGTCGAAAGCGGCGCAACGACCTTCCGGCGAAAGCATGCCCGCCTGGGAGAAGCCGATAAATCCGCCCGGCGTAATCATGACCGTGACGCCGCCCGCGAGCGCCGTATCGCCGCGCCCGGCGCGGATATGTTCGCAGGCCGCATGGACGGCGGTGAGCGCGGAGGAACAAGCGGTGTCCATCGCCACGCTCGGACCGTGCAGGTTCAGACAATAAGAAATGCGGTTGGCGGCGATGCTATGCGCGCTGCCCGTTGGCGTATGCGGGCTGATCCCGAAATGATCGTACGGGTTACTTTGGATGCCCTGGTAGTCGTTATGCGAAATGCCGACGAAGACACCGATATCCGTGCCGCGCTCGAAGTCGAGCACCAGGCCTGCATCCTCGATCGCTTCCCAAGCCGTCTCGAGCAGAAGTCGATGCTGCGGATCGACATAGGGAGCTTCCCGCGGCGAGATGCCGAAAAATTGCGGATCGAATTGGTCGATCGCGTCGATGAAACCACCGCGCCGAACAATCGACTTCCCGGCTACGCCGGGCTCGGCGTCGTAATACCGTTCGACATTCCAGCGATCCGGCGGCACGTCGCCAACGCCTTCGCGGCCTTCAACGAGAAGTTTCCAGAGCGAGTCCACGTCGTGCACGCCGCCGGGAAAACGGCAGCCGACTCCGATGATCGCGATTCGTTCTTTTTGCTTGGTCATGAGTTTCGCGCGAGGCCTGATTCGTCGATGCGGCGTGTGAGCATGTCTGCCGATCTTACCCGCTGGGGCGGGCGAATGAGACGTGAACCGACAGTCTGGCATTCACTGATGTTAGACTCAATTCGTTTTCCAGTGGGTCGACACACGTATTTTCGCTTCGAATTACGCTTTGTCTGGGACAGCTATGTTGATCAACCGCACTACTGTAGACCGAGAAGGTGGTTCAAGCGAAGAGCAGAAGCGCCGCAACGCCATTCCTGCCTTTTCTTTGTCATGACCGCCGCGAAAGTAACGATCTCATGTGCGGAGTAGCTGGAATCATCGACCTCGTCGGGCAACGCTCCGCTCCGGAGGGAGTTGTGCAACGGATGGCGCGCGCGCTCACGCACCGCGGCCCGGATGAGGAGGGTTTTCTCGAGCGGCCGGGAATCTCGCTCGCTTCGCGACGGCTCAGCATTGTCGGCCTGGCCGATGGTCAGCAGCCAATGACGAACGAAGACCGAAGCCTTTTCGTCGTCTTCAACGGCGAGCTTTTCGATTACGTGGAACGACGCGAAAAGCTTGCGGCGCGAGGTCATCATTTTGCGACGCATTGCGACACGGAGATTATTCCTCATTTTTGGGAAGAGCTGCGCGAAGGGACGTGGGAGCAACTGCGCGGGCAATTCGCGATTGCCTTGTGGGATGACCGACAACGGCAACTTCATCTCGGGCGCGACCGCTTCGGCATCTCGCCGCTCTACTGGAGCCGACAAGGCGATTGGTTGCTT
>JBDTCM010000421.1:0-7469 GCA_039923575.1 Chthoniobacterales bacterium | reverse complement strand
AGCCAACGTGGTGTGGCCCACATAAAAATGACGGAGGCCTTGTTCGACCAGCCGGGGACGACGCTGATGCGGCCCGCGCGCAATGCCCGAATACCGGCGCGCACGACGGGTGCTGGTTTCATCATCAATAGCTTCAACGCGGTCGTGATTTTTTGTTGCGCGGCTTTGGCGAATCCAGTGTCCGACATGCCCGGGCAAAGCGCCGTGACCGTGATGCCATCGCGCTTGAGTTCGCGATGAAGAGCTTCATCCAACCGCAAAACATAGGCTTTCGCGGCTGAATAGACGGCGAAGTTCTCCACGCCCTGATAGGCCAGCAGACTCGCGACGAGCAGAATTTTTCCGCGCCGCCGTTTCCGCATGTCCTGCGCGAAAACGTGCGTGACGGCGGTCAGGCTCGCGACGTCCAACTGCACCATTGACAGCACCGCTTCGAGCGGAGCGTCCGCAAACGGGCCTTGCAGCCCGTGGCCGGCATTGTTGATCAGGATGTCGATCGCGATGCCCCGCTCGCGCAGCCGATCTTGCAGCCGAATGATTGCTGCGACATCGGAAAGATCAACCTGCTCCACGACGACCTCAACGCGGTGCTGTTGGCGAACTGTCTCGGCGATTGCTTGCAGCCGGTCCAGCCGACGCGCCACCAAGACAAGCGCATGGCCTTGCGCGGCGTATTGGCGAGCAAACTCCTCGCCGAAGCCACTCGATGCGCCCGTAATGAGAACCCACGATGCGGACGAATCTCCGGCGGCTAACGTGGTTTTGTTTGATGGTTGAGTGTGCATATACACAATTTAGTTTTCAGTTTATCGCCTTTAAGGGCATTTAGGTTTTGTTTATTTGCTCAGGGCCAGCGCCGCGGTTTCGAGATCGGAAAGGATGGCAGACCAACGCTTTTCACCCAGGGTCTTGACCACGGCGCGCTGGGCGGACTTCCAGGCCGGCGCGAGTTTCTCAATCTGTTTTCGGCCTTTGGCCGTAATGGCCAGTTCCACGCGGTTGCCGCGCCCGCCGCCGTCCGCCTGCACGAAACCGTCCCGCTGCAACGGCCCGAGGTTCCGCACGAGCGTCGTGCGATCCATCCCCAGCCAGTCACTCAATTCCGCCATGTTCCAACTGTCTTTGGACATCAATGACGACAGAATCGTCCCCTGCGTGGGCCGGATGCCATGCCGCCGCATTTCGGCGTCATAAAACTGCGTCACCGCCCGCGTCACCCAACGCAAGTTGAAGCACAGGCAGTTTTCCGCCGCCGACATATCCAGTTCTTTTGTCATGAATGTGTGTATATGCACTACTAGGGCAAAATTGTCAATTGATTTTCTTTTCAAAGCTCCGCGGCCCGCTGCCTTGGCTCAAGATGGCAATTATCGCCCGCGCTGGCCTTGCATGGTTTCAGCATTGAGGAATTTAGCGAACAACTATTCCAATCCCAGGGACAACCGAGGATCACGCCCAAACTTGAAGCCACCTAACGAAGCAGCGAACTCTTTCGTCAGGCCGAGGAATTGAAACCTGGTCCCAAGAAATTCCGGGTGAATCAGCGTTTGCAGGGCGCGGCTTTTCTCCGCACCGGCCGAGAGAAGCTCGGGATGCGTCGAGAGCAGGCCGGTGAGGAAATGATGCTGGTCGGTGAAGCCGGCAATCTGCAAACCGCATTCTTCCGCGCGCTCGGCCACGCTCGTCCATTCGACATGCGTGGTGATGTCGCTTGCGCCCACTCTCTCGAGGAGCGACGGCAGCACCCGATGTTCCGCATAACATTGCAGCGTGCCGCTGTGGCGGCTGGCCGCGTAGAATTCCGGCCGGGCCAATCCGTAATCCGCCGCCAAAATCACCCCGCGGCGCAATTTGCCCGCGAGCGCTTCGATCCAATCGAGTGCGGCCAGATTCACTTCCGTCTCGTAGCTCGCCGACGGCGCGGGCGGAATTTTCGCGAGCCGCTCGAGCAGGCGCGGATCCGTCATCGGGCGATCGACAAAGGTGAAGCCACACGAGGTGCGCTCGACCAATCGCTCGTGCCAGCGCCGTTCCTCTTCGTCGCCGGCGGCCTTGAGCAGATGCACCGGCATTGCGTCGAGCAGCTCATTGGAAAAATGGACTCCGCAAAATCGCTCCATCTCATCGAGGGACGCTGACCATTCTGTCTTGGCCGCGAACTGGCGCAGGACCCCTTGCTGACGCTGCCGCAAAATCGGAAACGGCTCGACGATCCGATAGCGCAAGACCGCGAAGAATTCCGGCTGCTGTGCCCGCAGCGCTTCCAACACATCAGTCGCGAATTCGCCGTGATGCGCGCCCTGCTCGACAATCACGAAATCGTCAGGCCGATCGAGCGTCTCCCAGATTTCCGCGAACTGCCCGGCCATCAATTTCCCGAACAGCGGCCCCACGCTCACGCTCGTGAAATAATCGCCGCGCCGCCCGATCGCGCAGCGGCCCGAGCCGTAGTAGCCGTGCTCCGGATGATAAAGCGCCTGCTCCATGAACCAGGCGAAAGGCGCCGGCCCGCGCGCCCGAATGCCGTCGCGGATAATTTGAATCAGTTCAAGATTGCCGTCGTCCATGGTGAAGTCTCGGGCCCGTTTGCGCCCGTTTTCCATTCCCCCCCCACGGACGCGCCCTGAAGGCTATACTCTTAGCACTCCCATTTGGATTTTGCAGCAATTTGCCGCTAAGTTGCGCGCGATCTGAAAATTCGGGGCTCCCGCCCATTGCCGCATGCCTGTTGATTATTTCACGCCGACGGAGCTCTCGCGTTACGACCGCCCTTGGTACGCGAACCCGTGGATTTTTCTCCCTTTCGTCCTCGGTCTCGTCCTCCTCCTCGCCGGCCTGCTCGCTTTTCTCCCTCTCGCGGCTTCGCTCAAACAACAGGCCGCGGCGCTCGATCTCACTCATCTCGAACAGATGGAATCGGCCAGCGTCATCGTCGATCGCAACAACAAGATCTTTGGCCAGATCTACGTCGAGAATCGCGAGACCATCCCCTACGAGCAAATCCCGACCAACCTCGTGGACGCGATCATCGCGACCGAGGACAACAAATTTTACCAGCATCACGGCTACGACATCCTCGGCATCATCCGCGCCGCGCTCAAAAACGTCGTAGCCGGTCACGTGCGGCAGGGCGCGAGCACCATCACCCAGCAGCTCGCGCGCAATAGTTTCGATCTCAAGGGGAAGACTTTTCGCCGCAAGCTCCTCGAAATGTTCGTCGCCCGCCGGATCGAGGACAATTTCTCGAAGCAGAAAATCATGGAGCTTTACCTGAACCGAATTTATTTCGGCGGCGGGCTCTACGGCGCGGAAGCCGCCGCGCGCGGCTACTTCGACAAACCGGCCCGCGAAATGTCGCTCGCGGAATGCGCCACCCTCGCGGGCCTGGTCAAGAGCCCGAACAAGCTCTCGCCCTGGAGCGATCGCGACGCCTCCAAGGAAGCCCGCAACTTCGTCCTCAGCCGAATGCGCGATCTCGGCTTCATCAACGCCGAGCAGTACGACAGCGCGCAGGCGGAAAATCTGCTGATCGGCAATCGCCAGAACGCGCGCGGCCAAAACTACGCGATCGATTACGTCCGCCAGCAGGTGATCGCGGCCGTCGGCTGGGACCGCGCCATGAGCGACGGCTTCCGGATCCACACCACGATCGACTCCCGGTTACAGGACGTGGCCGAGAAATCGCTCCGTGCCCAGCTCGACGCCGCCGAAGAAACACCCGGTTACGATCATCAAACCTACGCGCAATATTCCGCCCTCCTGCAAGAGGCGCGGAAGAGCAAGTCGCCTAACGACAAATCAAGCGCGCCGCCCCGGCCCGATTATTTGCAGGGCGCGGTCATCGCGCTCGATAACCACACCGGCGGCATCCTCGCGCTCGTCGGTGGACGCGATTTCGAGCAGAACGAATATAATCGCGCGCTCCAAGCAAAGCGTCCGCCGGGCACCGCGATGCTGCCGTTCGTCTACGCCGCGGCCTTCGCGAAGGGCTTGTTCCCGGGCTCGCTCGTGGAGGATTCCGCGCTCGATAACCGCACCGTCATGATCGGGGGCACGACCGGCATCCTCGGCGAATGGGGCCCGGAGAACGCCGATAATCGTTACGAAGGATCGATCACCGCGCGCGAAGCCCTCGCCAAATCGAAGAATGGCGCCGCCGTCCGCGTCGGCACGAGCGCCGGACTCGACACGGTCACGCAGCTTGTGCATGACGCCGGCGTGCAAACCAAACTGCGGCCCTACCCCGCCACTTTTCTCGGGAGCAGCGAGATCACGCTCGCTGAGCTGGCGCTTGCTTACACGGTTTTCCCTAACGAAGGCTGGCGCCCGGCGCCGCCTCACATTCTCGATCGAATCGAGGACCGGGAAGGCCACATCGTCTGGCGCGCCGAGCACAGCGCGGAACACCAGACCGTTTTGAAACCGGAGATCGCCTACGAAGTCACCTCCTGCCTGACGGATGCGCTGACCGAAGGCACGGGACAGCAGGCCTACCAAAAATATGGCCTCAAAAAATTCCCCGCCGCCGGCAAGACCGGGACCGCCTACGATTTCACGGACGCGCTCTTCGCCGGCTACGACTCGGCCGTGACCTGCGTCGTCTGGGCCGGGTTCGACAAGCCGCAACGGATTTATCGCGGCGCCTTCGGCAGCGTCATCGCCCTGCCGGTCTGGGTCGACATCATGAACGCCTCCGTCGCAGAACGCGCGCCGCAGGAATTCCCGGTCCCGCCGGGATTGCACAAGGTCGAGATTTGCGCCAAATCCGGCCTGCTCGCGACCGACAAGTGCTACGAAAATGTGACGAGCGCGAGCGGCGCGGTCGTTAGGCATCGGACCAGTTATTTCGAGCTGGCGACGGACGAACAAATGCCAACCGATCCCTGCGATGTCCACGGCGATTCGGTCCGGACGCAGCTGGTGAAAAAATTTGAAACCAGCGAGTGGCCCCGCGCCGCCCTCGCCATCGATACCGACCAGGTCGCGGCCATCGAGATGAAGAGTCCTACCCTTCTCGCGGATGACGATCCCTACGGCGCGATCGGCTCGACTTTCAAGCCCAAGACCGTGGCGAAACAGGATACGGCCGCCGGTTTCGACCCGGAGAAGCCGGTCAAGCGCGCCATCCCGGTGACGCCGGTCCCGGATGAGCCGGTCGAGGTGCGGCGGGCGGAGCCGGTCCGGCCGATCGACGACTCGCAGAACGAGCCGCTCCTGCAAAACCCGACGCCGGCGCCACTCGATTTCGGTGACGGCCACTGAACACGACGCGGCGAGCGGTCTGCGCCTCACGGTGCTGAACCCGGGAGGACGCGATCCGGAGCAGGATTTCGCGCCGGGCGTGTCTGCGCCTAACGAGAGCGCGCATCCGCCGGTAAATTTTCACGGCTACGCTGCCTGCACTCAGGGCGCTTTCCGGCGCGACGTAAAACGCGCGATCGAGGCTGGTCGACCCGTCCTTTTGCTCCTGCGCGGCGACTTCAAGCAAAGCCAGCGCGCGCTCCTCGCGCTCCAGAAACGGGGATTGCCGGTCGCCGTTTCGTTGAAGGAGACCGGTCTGCATCAGATTGCCCGGCAGCTCAGCGATTCGAAACGCGCGGAGAGTTTTCGCGCCATCGTCGAAGCCGCAGATGGTTGCCTGGCCGCAACCCCGGAAGCGCTTGCGTTTTATGGCCGCGGCCACTTCATCCCGACCCCGTATCCGATCGCGGATTCGCGTTGGGATTTTTCCCGTCCGTTAGGCGAGCCGAGCGGAATTCTCGTCGGCACGCGCGAATGGAATGTGCCCTCGCGCCATCACCTCGCCGCGCTCGTGCTCGCGCTCGGCCTCGGCGAACCGGTCACGGTTTTCGATGAAAATCCGCGGCGCTGCCGCAAAGTGTTATCCGCCCTCGGCCTTCCAACCGACGCGCTCCGCATCCTCGAACGACGGCTTCTCTATCGCGATTACCTGGCAGAGATGGCGCGACACAAAATTGTTTTGCAGGCGGACAAAAGCGCTGTTCCCGGACAGGTCGCAGGCGACGCGCTGCTCTGCCGGATGCCCTGCATCGGAGGCGACGGCGCGATCGATCGCCTCGCCTTTCCAGCGACCTGCGGTTATGGCCGATCGTTAGGCGAATTGCGGGAGTTGGCGAGCCGGTTGCTGCGCGATCCCGCGTTTTATTCCGAAACGGTGGCCGCATCTCAGGAGCGGGCGCTGGAACGAGTCGGCTACGCGGCCGTCGCCGCGCAGCTGCAGGTTTACTTCAAGGGACTCTCCAGGGCCTCGAAATAAAAATCCTCGAGAGCGCGCGCCTGCGCGCGTTGCTCGAATTTTGCTGCCACCGCCTCCGCGCCCGCTTGCGCGAGACGCGTGAGCGCTTCCGGCCGGTTGGTCCAATCAAGCAGCGCCTGCGCCAGGGCCGCATGGTCACGCTCCGCCACCAAAATGCCGCTCACTCCAGAATCGACCGCCTCCGGTATCCCACCATGGTGAGTCGCGAAAACAGGCAGCCCGCTCGCCATTGCTTCGAGCATCGCGTTGGGCACGCCTTCCTGGTTGCCATCAGCACCAAGCTCGCTCGGGTGGAGAAAAATGTGCGACTGAGAAAACTGCTCACGCAATTGCGCCTGGGAGAGAAACCCGACGAAGCGCACATGATCTTCCACTCCCAATTCGCGCGCCAGTTTTTGCAACTCGCTCCGCATCGGTCCATCCCCCGCGATCGTGAAAGTCGCGCCGGGATTGAGCGCCTGGAAAGCCACAAAGGCGCGCAGACTCGTCTGAAAACCTTTCTTTTCGATCAATCGGCCGGCCTGCAAAAATTTCCATGCCCCGTCGTTAGGCCAAACCCGCGCTGGCCAGACAATTTCCGCCAGCGGGATGCCGGTGCGATGCACGCGAATTTTCTCCGGCGGGCAACCGAGTGCCTCCACCGCGCGCGCGAGCGATTGCGAGCGGACGAGGACAAGCCGTGCCGCCGCCAGCATTTCGCGGGTCGCGCTCCGGTAGCGGGGTTTGTCGAGATCGACCAGGACGTCCGCGCCATGAAAGGAAACGACGGACGGCTTCGGCCAATGGCGCATGAGCGGCTGAAGATGCACCGCGATGTGACCGAAATAAATGTGCAGGAGCTGTGCGTCATTCGCCGAGAGCACGGCCTCCAGATTTCGCACTTCCCAAGGCGATATCTGCCACGGCGCCTTCCGCAAAGTGCGAAACCAAAAGCGGCGCAGGAAATGGGTCACCGGTTTCCCGACCACAAAAACCGGATCGAAGGGGAAGCGCGCCGCTTCCTCGCGCTTCTGCGCGATGACGATCGGCCGAAAGCGCTTCAGCGCGGTGATTTGCCGGTAGATGTGCAGCATCTCCGGCTTGAGAAACGTCGCGCAGTAGCAGGCGACGACAGGCGGAGAACGCTCAGGCACACCTAACGTTCAACGCATGCGGGCGCCGTTCAACCTGGACCTGCGGAAGCAGGTCCCTC
>JBDTCM010000420.1:0-3089 GCA_039923575.1 Chthoniobacterales bacterium | reverse complement strand
CCTGCTTCGTCAGGGCTTTCTCCAAAGTCTGCGAGACTTCCGTGTCCTCGACCGGCAACACGTCAGGCAACATCTCGATCAGCGTCACTTCGGTGCCAAAAGCGTTGTAGAAGTAGGCAAACTCGACCCCGATCGCGCCCGCGCCGATAATCACCATGCTCTTCGGTTGCGGCTCGAGGATCATCGCTTCGCGGCTCCCGATCACGGTCTTGCCGTTAAAGGGAAGCCCCGGCAACGGCCGCGAGACGACCCCAGTCGCGACCAGAATTTTCGAGGAAGTGTGTTTCTCGGTTTTACCGTCGGCGAGTTTCACCACGACTTCGCCGGCCTTTTCCATCGAGGCCTCGCCGCGAATGTAATCGACCTTGTTTTTCTTGAAGAGAAACTCGATCCCGGCGGCGTTCTTGTCGGAGACGTCGCGCGAACGCTTGATCACTTTGCTCCAGTCGTAGGAGAGCCCTTCGATTTTGAAACCGAAGTCGCCCGCGCGATGTTTCATGAGGTGATAAAGCTCGGCGTTGCGCAGGAGCGACTTGGTCGGGATGCACCCCCAGTTGAGACAAGTGCCGCCGGCGCGTTCTTTCTCGACGCAGGCGACGCGTTTCCCGAGCTGCGCCGCGCGAATCGCTCCGACATATCCGGCCGGTCCGCCGCCGATGACAATGAGGTCGTAATTCATGAACGGGAAAATGTAGGCGGCTCGGAGCGCAATGGCGAATCGTTAGGCGGATGGGCGCGCACCGACCGCGCGCTTTTCGCCCAGCTATCCCGAAGTCATTTCTTCTGCGGACCTTGGACTTCACCGATCATTAGATCGACCCGTTCGTCGTTAGGCAAACCACGCCGAGCGACGTCGAATTCGTGCAGCGCGCCCGCGTTATCACCCTGGCCATAATAAAGGAAGTAGCCGCATGCGAGATGGGCCTCGGGCGAATCGGGTTTCAGGGTCAGAGCCCGCTCGGCATACCGCCGGGCCAGGTCACGCTCAGCGTCTGCCGGCTCGTTGTTGTGATAAATCCTACTATGCAGAATGGAGAGATTGGCCATCGCAAGGACAAACTGCGGGTCGAGTGCGAGGGCGCGGTCATAGATCTGCACCGCCTGCTTCAACCTCCCGATATCCTGCGGCGAAGATTGCAAACTGGCGGGCCCGCAAAAAAGCTTCGTAAGCTGCGGCATTGTTGGTGGGCCTGCTCAGCGCGCGTGCGATCTCGCTCGGAGAAAGAAGGGCGCTTACGTGGACGGCGATGTTTTGGGCCAGCTCCGCCCGGACGGCGAAGGTGTCCGTCAATCTACGGTCGTACTCCGCCGCCCAGATTTGACGGTCGTTCTCCGCGTACGTTGATCAATCGCACGTTGAGCCGCACCTGATCGCCCATCCTGCGCACGCTACCTTCCACGATCGCGGAAACGCCCAGCGCTTTGCCGATCTCTCTCAGGCTGGCCGACTTGGCACGAGAGGCCATGACAGAAGTGCGCGAGATGACCTTCAAGTCTTCCACCCTGGCCAGATTCGTCAGGATATCGTCGGCGATTCCGTCGGCGAAAAAAGCGATGTCCTTGTCCTCGCTAAACCTCTCAAACGGCAGGACTGCGACGGCCGTCTCCGCCTTGTTCGCATCAGCCCGCGGCACGACAAAAAGGCCGGCGATGGCCGAGAAAAATACGACCGCTGCGACGAGAAGAACAAAATGGTGCCGGCCCAGCGCAACCCGGCGCCGTGTCCATTGTTCGCGGAACAAACTCATCTTTCTACTGTCGGCTCCGGAGTCGGTCAGACGTGAGTTCCATTGCACTGGAGGAATCCAATCGCGCCGGCTTGAATCGTTAGGCAAACCGACTAGAGAGTGTCATGAACTTTGAGACCTCCGCAACAATGCCGGACAGTTCGTCTGTCCCGGAGGGACGCTGGAAATTAGCCGGTGGTGAAGCGAGCGCAGCGAGCGGTAACTACCGGAATCATGTCCGACCCGAACGCGCCCCGGAGGGGTGCAAGAAGCGCCGTTTCTCCCGCCCCATCCGAGGCGGAATCCTTTTTGAATGGAGGTTCCGGTGGTTCTCGGTCGCCGCAGCGACCTTCACCACCGGCTAATTGCCCAGGACGCCTCCGGCGTCAAAGCGCATGACACCCTCTAGTGATGCGTGAGGCTAGGACCTGCGGCGACCGTTCACCACGAGTAGTGCACGGTATAATGGAGCGTCTTTTCTTCGTCGGGTTTGAGCTGGGCGCGGAATTCGATCATTTGCGCGTTGGTCTTCACGAACGGATCGGATTTTTCCGTGATCTCCCAGGTAAACCAGCGGAACATGTGCTCGACGACGCGAATCTCGACCGCTTCTTTCTTATGATTGCGGAGCGTGATCTCGACCGATTCGTCCGCGCAATTTTTTGAAGTGTCGAGCTTGTAGTTGGTACGGCGGCGTTCCCCGACGAGGTCGAAAGCATTGCCGGTGTAGATGCGGAGGGTTTCGTCCTTGGGGGTGTGATCGATCACGTTCTCGCCCGTAAACTCGAGTTGCTTGTCGTTATCCTGTTTGTAAAAACGCACCCGCCCTTTCGGCAACGGCATCCCGAGATGATTGTCCTCGGAGTTCTTGAACTCGCGCATCATCGCGACCTTGGAATCGGATTCGACGCCCATCTCCTGGTTGTTGCGCAGGTTCTCCATCGAGTAACCGCGATAGCGCGGCCAATCGATCTTCATCCCGTCGTAAACGTAAACTTTCTGCGACTGCACGTTGGCGGCGTGAATAAACTCGACCTGTTTGGTCTCGGCGTCGTGCAGCGTGGTCGGGCGCGCGAGGCTGTAAAGGTGGTAATCCTCGAACGATTTCTCGGAGACCGGCGCCTCGGCTGATTTAGACATTTCTGCGCGGCCCATCGCATACATGGAGTCGGCTGTTCCCGGCTGAATCTTGCTCACATCTCCCGCCATCAGTTTGATCTTCGCGTTTTCGAAAGTCTTGCCGCTCTGGTTGTCTATCGTGACCCAGCCGATGAGATCGATCAGGTCGCTGTTCTCCGGCGCGACCACGTTGTAATCGGCTTCCCAGCTCATGCCGCCAGTGATGTAGGCGAGTTCCGCGTT
>JBDTCM010000419.1:0-5383 GCA_039923575.1 Chthoniobacterales bacterium | reverse complement strand
ACGATGTTTTCCCCAGACTTCAAAAATACTACTCGTCCATTTATCCCAAGAAAAGCCCAGCACGTCATTTGCCTTCCGCCATGTTTTGTCTGTTGCTGCGTGCTCGGGGTCGCGTGCTTCGGCAATTAACTTCATCAATCCGTCGATTACTGCGCACAGAATCAACAAGCGCGTCGAAGACGGCAAGGTCCTGATAGTACCAGTTCGAAAATGCCACAGAAGCATCGTCAGCTTCTTGCGTTGTGTCTCTGAAATGCGGCGTAGTCCGTCCGTAATTATCGGAATGATTCGATGGAATGGATTCGCTTGATCGCCGTGAAAATGCGCCCACATCGATTCAGAAACCGGAGTGAGATAGGTGCTAGGTAGATCGAAACTCGGGCTGAGCCATCGTTCAACAACCTTGTGATCAATTCGAACCTCGCGATAGGCCGGCCACGGATTAAAGCCAAGCACAAAGCCGACTGCCTGGCTTGCGCGGTTTATCGTGTCGGCTATTTCCCCGTCGGAAAGATCGAAATCTGAATCTTCCCGCGATCTCAAATGTAAATGAAGTTCGAGTCCCTGTTGGATCAGAGCACCTTTCCACGTTTCCGCCTCGAATTGATGTGTGTCGGCGCTGGAGCTCGCCGCGTCGCCCAGGAAATCATTTTTCGTTGTCACCTCCGTCCCAGCGCCAAACATTTTTAGTTTTGGTCCGTGGTAGATTAGATGTGCAGTGAATCCAGCTTTCTCCTGATGCTCCTCTGTTGTTTTCCCAATCAGCTTGCGCACTTCATTCGTCACCATTGCGTCGGTGCCTTCGGCGACCAAGTGCAGTCGATGAGAATCGAGAACGGCGATGGACGTTCCTCTACTGCGCGTTGTCATTGTGGACGGTGGAAAAACGTCATCACAGCGAAAACTAATTTCTCCGCCGACCTGTCCACGAATCGTCTTCTTATCCGCGTCGTTGAAGAAACCGCCACGTGCTGATTGGAGCTCGAGCGGTGGCTGGCCACTATTGAAATGCAACGTGAACTGAAACTCGTCTTCGTGGCGAACTAGCTGGGCGGGCACGGAGATTTCCTGGTCGCCGGATTTGAAAATAAAATCCGGAACGATCGCGCTGAGAATGTTTTTTCTCAGAGGCTCGAACAGAAGCTCGCGAACTCGCTTTTCCATGCCCACGCCTTATGATCTGATCTGCCGACCGTCAAGACAGTGCTTCGTCTACAATATCTTGGATTTCCTTATCGGTGAGAGGTGCTGCGTCCAACCCAATCAGTTTTGCTATCTGCGCGTTTTCGTCGGAGTTTTCGGAAGCAATGAAAAACTCCAGCGAGCAACGCGCAATAGCCGTACGAACCTCTGTCGGCTTGGCCTGATAGTCCTTGTTCGCACCGATCAGCAGACGGGTGGGAGAGATCGGCAGAATAGCGGCCAAGATGACATCGCCTTTCTCTGCCATCGTTTTGAACGGGCGCATCGCAAGGGGTCAGTCCTAAGGAAATGCTCATTGTTGCGCGTGGAGAAGGCGGTTTAGGTGCGTCCATGTACCCATCCGCAGTTCGTCTGCGATCCATTTGAGTGGCATCGTTGTCTCTTCCCGCAACCGCTGCGCAATTGCCACCTTCACCGCAGCGCCTTTTCGTTCCCTCGCCAGCTGCTCGACACTCCATCCGGCGCGCGCCAACTCGCTCGCAATCAAACAACGCGCCCTCTCTATTTCGGTCTCCGAGCGCTCACGGCCGCCGTGATGTTCGCCAATTTTTCCTTCCCATTTCCCCAGCAGCCGATCGAGAAAATCCTCCGCGCCCACGCGCCATCCATCCCGCATCACCTCACAGCCTGCCGCCAGATCGTCTTGCCGCTGGTTCTCCAGTGGTCGCTCAAACTCGCGCCGCCCGCGCCGGTCATCTTGTTCAATTCCGTGCTCGCCTAAGATCCGGTCCACCCCGCAACCACGCCGGCCGCTTGCCCGGCGTAGCGAGGTACGCTGGGGAGCTGCTCCAGAGGTAGCTGGCCAGCTTCTCGCCCTCCGCCACCAGCCCGGCTCGCGCTGGATTCAGATGCACGTAATCCGCCGCCGTCCGCAAATAGCCCGGCGTCGTTTCATCGATCACCTGCGCCTTGTAGCGTCCGCCAAAGAGATGCCCGCTGAATTGGTGGCGTCGGTTAAAGCGCATCGTGTAGGTGCCCAGAAGCCATTTCATTCCTGCCACAAGGTTGGCGCGCGGCGTTTCCACGACGAAATGGAAATGATTTCTCATCAAACAATAGGCATGCATCTGCCATTGCGTTTTGCCGCAGGCGCCGGCGAGCGTTTCCAGGAAGAGAACCTGATCCTCTGGCTGACGAAAAATGTCCTGCCGCCGATCCCCGCGGCTCATGACGTGATAGATCGCGCCGGAGTATTGGATTCGAAGCGGTCGGGCCATCGGGCCATTCTGTTGGCAAGGCGAAAATGTGTCAATCCTTAGGACTGACCCCGGTTTTGTGCTCGTAAATGCAGAGCTACTTTTGCCGCAAACGGAACTCGGAATGCTGCAAACGCTGCATACGGAACGTCAGGCGTTGCGTGCAACGACGATCGCTGGAGAGCTCGACTGTTCTTATCAACTTGTTGGTAAACGTGGGAAAAACTTATTCGAGCGCGGGTTAGTCGATCGCGCTGAGAACGACGAAGGCAAACGGACTTTTAAGATTACGAAACAGGCGGAAGAGACATATTTTCCCGACTCAGCTGCAGATCCGTTGGACGTTCCAGATTAATCACGCGCCGTCGACTTCGCGAAGTTCGCCGACTCCTCATTTAGCCGAGTTGGGCTCTAAGCGTAGGTAGAAATGTAGTTACTTCTCTTCCACGTCGAGGTTCAGAAACGGTCGAAGCCATTAGCGACGCAAGCTGAAAATGCGATGTCACTCGCCCGTTATCCGCCCCAGCACGCACGTGCGGCGGTTGCCGTTGAATTCTCCCTCGAAGTTTTGCTCCCATCCTCCTTCGCCACGGATCCTGGTTACCGGCAGCTCTGCTTGCAGATCTTGGGTGCTCCTGATATTTTGCAGACTGAGCGGCGCTTGCTGTTGGCCCGATGCGTGGCGGTCTTGTTGGTCGGACATGGCGGATTCGGCGTCTCTGTTAGTAACGGACTAATCGAAATATGGCCAAGATCGAATGCACGCTTTGTGGTTTGGTGACGGAATCTTCGTTCTTCGAGCATTGGGATTGCGGCGACTGCGGCGCCGACTATGGCATCCGCCTTTGCGGCTTCGACGGCGAAGAGTTTACAAGCGTCTTCGGCTTTCTGGCCACCTTGAAATCCGGTGCACGGCCCCTGCCGTTAGCACCGACGGTGGTGCTAAGCAAAGTCCTAGAGGACCCAGCCGATCAAACGTTGCCATCGTTTGTGGACGCGCTCCTCCTTTTTTTTGACTCACTGATTGTTCCCGACCTAACAAATGATCAGCTAGCCGAAGCGCTCGGCGAGTCCAAATACGCAACCTATCGTGCGGCGGGTCTTATCCGCACGTCCGATAATAGTTTTGTGCACGCGAAAACAAATGGTATGGCCGCTCCTTCCTCGGAGCAGAATTCGCCTTATCCGTTGCTTTGGGATCTCCAGCTACTCGATCCGGATTTGGAACGCCTGTTTCCGTCTCCTGTGAAGTCCGTTCGATATGATCTTTATTATCTAATAGAACCTTGCGCGCGTGTATTCTAATGACCTCCTAGCGCTTCTTCGAAAGACAGATTTGTTTAATCAGAACAGAATTGGACGGACGGAGTGGATCAGACTGCGCCGTCAGAGGTACAGAGATTCGGATCTTATCGGAATAGTTCCCATGCGTTTTCTCCGAAATGAGTTGTTCAGCTACATCTTTTCGACCGACCTACTTACCGACGACTATTATGGCATTGCGTTCGCCTTACGTGAAATGAACCATACATCGCGGCGTTCGGCTGGTAACCTGGCTTGGCAAGCCTTTGAGGAATGGATGCGGACGACCCCATTTAGACAACGCGAACTAGAGGCTGGAGCGGTGCTGGAGTTTCGTGCCAAGTATGGCAGCCTACGGCCTATTGTGACAGAGATTCTAGAGTCCGTTACCGAGGGCTCCGAGGCGCACCTTCGAGATATGATTAAGGCGGGTGCTTCTGAGATCAATCGACGTGTGATGGATGCTGAGAAGGTGTTGGGTAGATCTCACGAGAGGAAAAAGATATATCTCTGTGGGTTGTTCGGCACTTTCGGGTCGCTTGTCGGTGGTCCGGTTGGCGCCCTCGTTGGCGGGATTGGTGGAACAGCCGCCGCGGAAGCCGCGCTTCAATACGATAGAAAAATACCAGGTCCAATTAGCTGGCTTGCGACTGAGTTTGTGCGAAGCATTTAATTCGCAAATTCTATTAACCCGGTTGGGTCTACATAGCCTGACTGATAGCGGCTGCTCGTCCAAGCCGACAGTTGCGTAAGAAGACGTGAACAACGTTGCCTTAATGAATCTTAACACGCTTCCTCCTGCGCGAATGCTACGGCGTGACAGGCGAGATCTCCTTCGTACTGAATCCGTTATTTTCAGTCCGGACTTCGTTGGACTCAGCATTTCATCGGCGGCGCCAGGGATGTTCCGGAAGCCGAATTGAGACGATTCCCCGGGCCTCGCGAGCACGGCGCCTGAAGGCAGTCGCTATGGTCACTTCTGTGGCTTCGCCTTTGTCACCGCGGACTTGTTAGCGCCCTTCTTAGCGCTGCTCTTGGAAAGCCCGGCCGTTTGCTTCCGCAATCCGTTACGGGAAAGCCCGTCCGCTCCTTTCACCCGCGTTACGGCCCTTGCCCAGGAGCGCCCTCGCCGCTTTGTAATTGGCCACATGCTCCTCCGCGGACACGCGCGCCACAGTGCGGCCGACTACGTCGAGAGCCAGGTCCTCCAATTTTTTGAAGCGGACGCAACCCTTACCCATGTCGAGCTTCTTGCCGCTCTTCTGGTATTGATTCGCTCGTCTCCCGACTCGCTCACCGCTACCTCGCGGCTTTCCCGTCGATGTCGCTCCTTCCCACTCGCTCCATTCGCTGATGAACCAGTCTCTGAGAGTGGGATGACCGTAGAGAAGCAGGCTTTTGCCAAAGCACGGCGAAGCCGCGTGGAGCGGCAGCGACTCCTGCGTGGGTAGTGGCGGGCTACCAGCCTGCCTACGCGAAGCGCGATTAATAGCTTTTGGGAATGCCGCTCCAAAGCCTGCAACTCGCGACGGTTCGTTCCTCACCGTTTCTCGGCGGGCGAGTCGCCCGGCTACCAATAAGATTAATCCCTCTGTCGTCATTGCATTCCTAAGAGATATTAATCTAGAGGAAATGCAGCACCATGCCCGACTTCTGCGAGGCGAGCGCAAGCAATGGCAGCG
>JBDTCM010000418.1:0-4388 GCA_039923575.1 Chthoniobacterales bacterium | reverse complement strand
CGAATGCGAAAGCTTGGAGAGAACCTCGAGCCGCGGATCGGGCACGGTCACGACCCCGAGATTGGGATCGATCGTGCAGAAAGGATAATTCGCCGCCTGCGCCTTGCGGGTGCGGGTGACGGCGTTGAAGAGAGTGGATTTGCCCACGTTAGGCAAACCGACGATTCCGGCGCTGAGCATAAAAAAGATCGGGCCGGCGAGATTCGAACTCGCGACCTCTTGAACCCCATTCAAGCGCACTACCAAGCTGTGCTACGGCCCGAAGGGTAGGAGTATTCGCCGGAGCGCGTGGCTTTGCCAATGTTTATGGCCGGATCCAAGTGCGCGACCTGTCGCCGCGGCGACCGCACTACTCCGTCCTGCGGCGGACTGTGCTACGGCCCGAAGAGCGCACTAACCGCCGTATCGGTTGCGCTTGCCAAATAAATTCAGCAACGCGACGGAGAGACAGCACCGCGCATTTTCGATGGCTGGAACGAGCAAAAAAGTGAAGAAGCTAAAAAAAAGGATGCCATTGCCCGGCGAGACGGCGATCGAGCGCCTGACTAAACCGCTGGAGGCATTCGGCCGGCTCGAATCTTCCGGCGGCATTTTGCTCATCGGCTGCACCCTCGTGGCGCTCCTCTGGGCCAATTCGCCGTGGGGCGATAGCTACTTCGCCCTCTGGCACACCAAACTCACCGTCGGGTTCGCTGACGCCCGGCTCTCCGAGGAAATCCATTTTTGGATCAACGACGGCCTCATGGCGGTCTTCTTTCTCCTCGTCGGCCTCGAGATAAAACGCGAGGTGATGATCGGCGAGCTGGCGACGTTGCGGAAGGCGACCCTCCCGCTGGTGGGCGCGCTCGGCGGCATGCTCATCCCCGCCGGATTCTATTTTCTTTTTAATCGCACCGGCCCGGGAGTGGCCGGGTGGGGCGTGCCGATGGCGACCGATATCGCTTTCGCGCTCGGTGTGCTCGCCTTGCTCGGCGATCGGGTGCCCACCTCGCTCAAGGTCTTTCTCGCCGCGCTCGCCATCGCCGACGATATCGGCGCAGTCCTCGTCATCGCCTTTTTTTATACCGCGCAAATTTCCTGGATCAGCCTCGCGGCGGCGGGAGTTTTCTTTGTTGCTTTGATTGTGATGAATCGGATCGGGGCACGGCACCCGCTCATTTTCACCATTCTCGGGATCGGTTTATGGCTGGCGTTCCTCAAATCGGGCATCCACGCCACCGTCGCCGGTGTGCTCCTTGCCCTTACGATTCCCGCCCATCGGCGGATCGACAGCCAGGCGTTTCTGCAACGGAGCGGCGAGATTCTGGATGAATTTCGGCAGGCGGAAGAAGGGCACACGAAAGTCGAAACGATTGCGACGCGGAGCGCGGCGCTGAGTTTGCTGGCGGAGGATTGTCATCATGCGGAGGCGCCGATGTTGCGCTTCGAGCACGCGCTCGCGCCCTGGATCAGGCACGCCATCATGCCGATCTTCGCGCTCGCCAATGCCGGGGTGTGGCTCGGCGGAGAAGCGCATCTCGCACTCGTTAGTCCGATCAGCCTCGGAGTGATCTGCGGGCTCGTGCTCGGGAAACCACTCGGCATTGTTGGCTTCGCCTGGCTGGCGGTGCGCAGCGGTTTGGCCCGCCTGCCGGAGAAGGTGGTCTGGCGTCAGCTCATCGGGGTGGGGATGCTGGGCGGGATTGGATTCACGATGTCGTTGTTCATCGCGAGTCTCGCTTTTGGTTCCGTGGCCGAACTCGAGATCGCGAAAGTCGGCATCCTGGCGGCGAGTATCGCCTCCGGCCTTGCCGGCACGCTGCTGCTATTCAAGAAAAACCAGCCTAACGAGAATCTGGCCTAGCCTGCCCAGGCGCTGAGAAAGACGTCGATCAGTTGTGGCAGTTCGTCACTGTAGCCGCCCTCGAGAATCGCGCCGGCCGGGAGGCTGGTCTCGCGCAGCCATTGACCGAAGAGGGCGAAATCTTCCACCGCCAGACTCATCTGCGTGATGGGGTCGCCGCTGAAGGCGTCGAAGCCGGCCGAGACGAGCACGAGATCGGGTCGGAATTCCAGGAGCACGTTGAGCGCGCGCCGGACGGCATCGCGGTGCTCGACGCGCGGGGCAAAAGGGGCGACCGGGAAGTTATGGATGTTGCCTGACGAATGCGTGCCCGTGCCGGGATAACCGGGGAATTGGTGAACCGAGCCGAAAGCAATGCGCGGATTGCCGGCGACAATCGCTTCCGTGCCGTTGCCATGGTGCGCGTCGAAATCCCAGATCGCGACCCGCTGCACGCCGTGGGCGAGGGCGTCGAGCGCCGCTATCGCGATGTGATTGAAGTAACAAAAACCCATCGCTTGATCGCGAGTGGCGTGATGTCCGGGCGGGCGCAGCAGGCTGAAGGCGGGCGTCCCGCCTAACGACGCCTGGGCGACGGCGACGGCGGCTCCGCTGGCGCGCGCCGCGTGTGCGAAAATATTTTCGTAGGCCGGGGTGTCGGCGTCGCAATCGTGCGTCGCGGCGCGCACTCGCGCGACGTGTGCGGCGCCATGCGCACGGAGGAGGACTTCGTCCGAAGCCTCGTTAGGCAAACGCCATTCCCACTCCGGATGCGCTGCGCGCAAGTGAGCTGCGCTCCGCACGACTCGTGCCGGTCGCTCCGGATGCCCGGCGGCAGAATATTCCGCGCTGCAGGGATCGTGGAAGACGATCACCTTGGTTGCCGGACGATGTGACTAAGGTGCTTCCAGTGCATCCCTACGAGGAACACCGCGAGCACCGCAACGCCGATGGGAATACCGAGATTGGCCGGGGCCATGGTGAGGTGAAAGAGAACAATGTTAAAGATGACCGGGCAGAGAATGACCAATCCCAGCACCGGGAGGATGTTGAGGAGAAGGAGCAAACCTCCAACGATCTGGCAGAGGAAGACCGCCTTCATGTAACCGCTGGTCGAGACCGCGGTTAGGAACATCCCGGCGGGAGTGTCGGTGGAAAGAGGTGGCATCGGGAGGAAATGGAAGAAGCCATTGAACCCGAAGACGACGAAGACAAGCCCCAACAGAGCCTGCGCAATGATGGTGACGATTTTCATGGGCGAAGATTGTCCGGGGGTTGGGCCGAAGAAAAGAACCAATTCGCCTCCGGATGGCTTAATGCTATAGCGAAGCAATGGCGCAGGATCGTTCACGCGTGGACAAGCCGGAGCCGCGTTGGCAGGCGCTGCTCGCGTTGCTCGCCATCGCAGGAACGGCGTTCGCGCTGCCGCGCTGGTTGAGTGTCGCCCCGCGTTGGCTCGTTCCGGCGCTCATCGTGATTCTCGTCTTGCCGACGGTGTTTGCGCATCGCACCGGCCGCCATTCGCTCAATCACATCCTGGGCATTTTCATCAGCGCGATCATCACGGTGTCATTGATCAGCTCGGTCGTGTTGCTGGTGACGGCCTTGCCGGCGCACAAGGAATCGCCCCTGCGTCTGCTCCTCTCGGGCGCTGACTTGTGGCTGAGTTATGTGCTCGTTTTCGCGCTCTGGTATTGGCGGCTGGATGGCGGGGGCCCGAACCGGCGCGAAGAGCGCGGCGGATTCGGCAGCCGCGGTTTTCTCTTTCCGCAAATGCAGGTGGAAAAATCGCAGCGCGAAAGTTTCGGCATCGACGGCTGGCGCCCGGGCTTTGTCGATTACCTCTTCGTCGCTTTCACCACCAGCTCGACCTTCGGCCCCACTGACTCACCGATCCTGCAGACGTGGGCGAAACTGTTCGCCATCCTCCAGGCGTTTATCTCCCTGACGATTGTCGTGCTCCTGATCTCGCGCGCGGTCGGCGTGCTCTGAGCGCGACGCGGCCCGGCGCTATTTCCCGATCAGGATAAAAATCCCGGTCACGAGCGCGAGGACGGGGAGGAGAATGCCGACGCCCATCCCGGTGAGGCCAATGATGCCGACGACGATCAGGTAAACCGCGAGCAGGAGCATGCCGATGTTTTTGGTGAAGTTCATTTCGGCATCGTGCGGAAGGGCACTCCGCGATGCACGCCTTTTTTTGCATGTTCCATTTAATTCGTTAGGGGGGGGTAGATTTATCGAAATTATAATAATTATGGCATGACAGACGCTCATCTGTGAAAGCGCAGGTAGGGAAAACGGAATTTCTGATGAGGAATGTTTTGATGGATCTGAATTTTTTAAGCCGGTGGAACCGGTGTCTGAGCGCGCTTTTGCCAGGAGTCCTCCTTATGGCCGGTTTGCTGGCGCGACCCGCCGCCGCGGAAATCCCGCGCGGGGTATTTTCGCTTTTTGGGACCGGCACACCGGCCGCGAATGACGCGCTCAACAATCCCGATGTCATGGGCTTTTCCATCCGTCAAAACTGGGCCGATCTCGAGCCGAGCGAAGGAAATTTCGATTG
>JBDTCM010000417.1:0-2534 GCA_039923575.1 Chthoniobacterales bacterium | reverse complement strand
AAGTTGATCGCGCGTGACACGGTCGAGGAAAAAATTCTTAACCTGCAAAAGCGGAAGCGCGCGCTGGCCAGCGCGATGCTCGAAACGGAAGAGCCGCTCATGACCGGCCTAACGATGGCTGACCTGGAAGAATTGCTCGCGCCCTGAAACCGGCTCGAGTTAGCGGCGAGCTATTTACCCGGACTAAAGCCGATCTTCGGTCGCCGTGGCGCGGGCGGCGGAGGCGGTGGATTTAGAATTTTCATGACCTGTTGGAGGACGCGGACGATGGCGACCTCGTGCGTGTCGAGCCGACCGGTGAGCTGCTTTTCCAATTCTTGGAGCTTGTTCGTAAGCTCGCGAGTGCCAAGCAGCGTTTCGCGCATCTTGACGAAGGCGCGGATGACAAAGACGCTCATCTGCACCGCGCGCGGGCTGTTGAGGATGTTCGCGGCTTGGAGCGCGCCGTGTTCAGTGAAGGCGTAGGGGCGGTATTTACGGTGCTGACCCCGTCCCAACTTTAAGGTCGCATTTTGCGACCTTAAAGATTTCTCCTTCGAGTGGATCGCAATTAGCGGCCGGAGGTCATCCAGTTCGGGAGCGGTAAGTTGGAAAGCGAAATCCTCGGGGAAGCGCTTCCGATTGCGCCGGAACTGTTCGTTCAGCCGCTTGGTAGTGACGCCATAGAGCGCAGCCAGATCGCTATCCAGTATGACCTTCTGGTCTCGAATGGTAAGAATCAGCCGCTCGACCGCTTGGGGGAAATCACGGCGGCGTTTTCCCGATGCAATCCGAGCGCTGCATCTCTGGCTTTGCTGCATCCCAGGCGAGGCGATCGAAGAGCGCATCGACGATTCTCAAACGGCGCGGAAATCGTGCCCGCAGTCGCTTCCGTTTCTCCTCGAAGCAGCGCCAGACCGCTTCTTCCTGATTGAAACGGCGGACGTTCTCTTGGACGTCGTTGGTGACCTCAATCATCGACCCGCGAAATATGACGGATTGATGGACCTGACGCGAGGGTTTTCCCCGTTCCGCGCGAGAGGCTGATGCCGACGGGGGTCACCCGCCTGAGGCGGGCTACAACTTGCCGCTCCTGCGATCTCGCGGCATAACCATGAGGTGGCTCTCTCTGATCCGAATGCCAACCGCGCCGTTTCCCGGAGCGCGGCGCTGAAGCGTTTCTTCGTCGAGCTGAAACGCCGCAAGGTTTATCGCGTCGCTGTCGCTTATGTCGTGGTGGCGTGGGTCCTGGTGCAGGTGGCGACCCAGGTTTTTCCTTTTTTCGATATTCCCAACTGGACGACCCGCCTCGTTATTCTCGCGCTTGTCCTCGGCTTTCCAATCGCGGTCATCCTGGCCTGGGCTTACGACATCACGCCGGCGGGGATCAAGCGGACCGAGGACGTGCCACCTGATGCGCTGGGGACAGCCCCGAACGCTTTCGGGCCTACACCCGTCGTGCCGGAAAAAAGCGTCGCCGTTCTTCCTTTTGAAAATCTGAGCGACGACCGCGAGAACACCTTTTTCGCCGACGGAGTGCACGATGACATTCTCTCCAGTCTCACCCGGATCGCGGATCTGAAAGTGATCAGCCGCACCTCGGTGCAGCAATACCGGACGGGCGCGCGCAACGTGCGCGAAATCGGGCAGGCGCTCGGGGTTGCTCACGTTCTCGAAGGCACGGTGCGCCGGGCCGGCAACCGGGTGCGAGTGAATGCGCAGTTAATCAACGCGCGGACCGATACCCACATCTGGGCCGAGACGTTTGATCGCGAGTTGACAGATCTTTTTGCCATCCAGACCGAACTGGCCGAACGCATCGTTAGGGCGTTGCAGGCCAATCTCTCCCCGACCGAAATGGCGGGACTTCAGGAGCAGCCGACGAAGAGCGTCGAGGCCTACGATCTTTATGTCCAGGCACGCGATCTTTTCCGCTGGAGCGGGATCGGCGACCCGCACGAGAATGGCGAGAAAGCACTCCCGTTGCTCGAGCAGGCGCTGGCGCGCGATCCGCAATTTGCGCTCGCCCATTATCTTACCTCGCGCATTCATGGGGAGCTCTTCTGGTTCGGCTACGACAAAAGTCGGGCGCGGCTGGCGCAGTCGAAAGCGGCTGCCGAAACCGTGCTCCGCTTGCGTCCTGGGATGGGCGAGGGGCATCTCGCGCTCGCCTTTTATCATTACTATTCCGGGCGCGATTACGAGTCGGCCATCCGGGAATTGACCCTCGCGCAGCACGCCTTGCCTAACGAATCCGACGTGGCCAGCGCGCTCGGGATGATCGAGCGCCGGCGGGGCCGCTGGGAAGAATCGGTCCTGCACCTGGAGCGCGCCCGGCAGCTCGATCCGCGCAACATTTCCGCGCTTTGGAATCTCTCCGAGACGCTCACCTTCTTGCGGCGTTATGCGGAAGCGGACCGCGTCCTGGCGGAGGCCGCGGCGATTGCTCCCGAAGCGCACATGATTCCGATTGCGCGCGCGGACCTGGCGCTGCGCGAGCGTGGGGACACGGCTCCGCTGCGCCAGGCATTGCAGCGCGTGCCGGAGGAATTCGA
>JBDTCM010000416.1:0-5066 GCA_039923575.1 Chthoniobacterales bacterium | reverse complement strand
GCTCGTGATTCGGACGGCAGGCGATCCGGCCGCCTTCGCAACTACTTTGCGACGCGAAGTGCAGGCGCTCGACAAGGACCAGCCAATCTACAACGTCCGCACGATGGACGGTGTCGTCGCGGACTCGTTAGGCGCGCGGCGCGTGTCGATGCAGCTCTTCACCGTTTTTGCCGCCGCCGCCCTCATCCTCGCCGCGATCGGAATTTACGGCGTGGTCGCCTATTCTGTCACGCAACGCACGCAGGAAATCGGTATTCGAATGGCGCTCGGCGCGCAGAAGAGCGACGTCGCGCGCATGGTTGTTAGGCAAGGTATGACCCTGGCGCTGATCGGCGTCGGCGTGGGTCTCGCGGGCGCGTTTGCCCTGACGCGTGTGATTGCGAATCTGCTCTTCGGCGTCGAAGCAAACGATCCGATGATCTTCGCCGGCATTTCCCTCCTGCTCACCGTCGTCGCGCTGCTCGCCTGTTATCTGCCCGCGCGCTGCGCCGCCAAACTGGACCCCATGATCGCTCTCGGACGCGGCTGATTTTTTATGAACACAAGTCCACTGCAATCGTTAGGCATGGCGGTGCTGCTCTTTCTCAGCGCGTCGCAACGCGCGGACGACCGCACCTTCGTCATCGGCGGCCTCGACGGAACACTTTACGCCTTCCCACTCACCTAACCGCCTCACCCACCTTTCATGATTGAACCACTCATAAAACTCCAGCACATCGAACGGTCCTACCCGTTAGGCAAACAGCAGTTCACCTACGTCCTGCGCGACATTAATCTCGAGGTCCAGGAAGGCGATTTCGTTTCCGTGATGGGCCCGTCGGGCGCCGGCAAATCGACCCTCCTGCACTTGTTAGGCATGCATGACTTCGGCTGGACCGGCGAATTTTACCTCGACGAGACCGCCGTCCATCGCCTCAAGCCGAAAGAGCGCACCACCCTGCGCAACGAACAGGTCGGTTTCGTTTTCCAGAACTACAACCTGCTCGATGACCTGACCGTTTACGAAAACCTCGACATTCCCCTCTCCTACAGGCGTTACAGCAAATCGGAGCGAACCGCGCTCGTCGCCGACACCCTTGATCGTTTCTCGATCGTCGGGAAAAAAGATCTCTATCCGCGCCAGCTCTCCGGCGGCCAGCAGCAGCTCGTCAGCATCGCGCGCGCGATCATTGCCAAACCAAAACTGATTCTCGCCGACGAACCGACCGGCAACCTCCATTCCAGCCAGGCCGACGACATCATGCAGCTCTTCAAGAAACTAAACTCCGAGGGCACCACCATCATCCAGGTCACCCATTCGGAAACCAACGCCGCCCACGGCAACCGCACCATCCAGCTGCGCGACGGCTGGATCGTGAAATGAAATGAATGCGTCAAATTTTGTAGCGGTGGTCTGTGACCGCCGTTTCACGTCTCCGACCAAACCCGCGCGACGGTCACAGACCGCCGCTACAACCGCAACCCTATGAAAACACTACTTACTGCCTCGATCCTCATCGTCCTCACGGCCCTCCCTGCCTTGGCCGCGACTGAGGAAAACATTCACGAAACCCGTGCCGCCAAACCGGGCGGTAAACTTGTCGTCGACGTCGATTTCGGTTCGATCGACGTCGCGCCCGGCGACAACGACAAAGTCGTGGTCGATGCCCACCGCAAGATCGAAGCCTCCTCCAAGGAAAAGGAAGTGGAATATCTCAAATCGGTTCCGGTTACGGTCACCACGGAAGGCGACAGCGTCATCGTCCGCGCCATTCACAAGCACGAGTCGTTAGGCTCGCAGGTTTGGAAAATGCTCGGTCATCATCGCACTGAGGGCCGCTACACCGTGCGCGTGCCGGCCAGCTTTAGCTCGAATCTCGATACTGCCGACGGCGCCATCTCCGCCCGTGGACTCACCGGCACGATCAAGGCCGACACCAGCGGCGGCGATCTGAATTTCACCAAGATCAGCGGCGACATTCACGGCGACACCAGCGGGGGCGACATCACCGCCAAGGACTGCGATGGCGCCACCAATCTCGACACGAGCGGCGGCCGGATCGAAGTCACCGGTGGTCGGGGCAGGCTCAACGTCGACACATCGGGCGGCCCGGTCACGGTGCTGAATCGCGTGGGCGACACCAGGGTCGAGAGCAGCGGCGGTAAACTTCGCCTCGGTAACATCAGCGGAAAACTGAATGCCGAAACCTCGGGCGGCTCCGTCTCGGCCATTCTCTCGTCGCCCGTCGCTGGCGATGTGCGCCTCGAAACCTCCGGCGGCAGCATCACCGTCGTGACGCCGCCGAATGCTCCCCTCACGATCGACGCCGAGACCAGCGCCGGGAGCGTGCGCAGCGATTTGCCCATCTCACGCACGAACACGGATGACGACTCGCTCAAAGGAACGCTGAATGGCGGCGGCACCAGGCTCGTCCTGCGCAGCAGCGCCGGCTCGATCGAGATCGTTTCCGCCGAAAAGCAAACCGCGCAGCAATAGAATTTCCCCTAACGAGAGCAAGACGATGTTGACTGACCTCCGCTACGTCCTGCGCCAGCTGCGCAAGGCCCCGGCCTTTACGGTCACGGCGCTGGCGACGGTCGCGATTTGTCTCGGCGCGAACCTGTCAATCTTCGCGGTGGTCAATTCGGTTTTGCTGCGGCCGCTGCCCTTTCCAAACGCTGGGCAGTTGGTCACGATCTTCAACACGTATCCGAAAGCTGGCGTCGAGAACGACGGTTCGTCGCTGACTAACTACTACGAGCGCCGCGGCCACATTCCGGCCTTCGCGAGCCTTTCCATTTATCGCGACGGCACCGAAGTCGTCGGCGATACCGGTTCGACCGAGCAGGAAGAAGTCCTGCGCGTCTCTCCGGATTTTTTCACAACACTCGGCATCGGCCCGGTGCTGGGGCGCAGCTTCAACGAGTCGGAAACGATCACTCCGGCTGAAAACCACGGCGTCGCCATCCTGACCGACGCCTACTGGCGCCAGCACTTCCAATCCGATCCCAACGTTCTCGGCCGGGAAATCCGCGTGAACGGAGTGCCGAGAAAAATCGTGGGCGTTTTGCCTCCAGACTTTCGCTTCCTTTCCTCGGAAGCGCGACTTTTCCTGCCGCTCACGTCCCGCTTGTCGCAACGCGGCCCGAGCCAGCGGCATTCCGGCGGCGGCGGCACGCACATGATCGCGCGCCTGAAACCCGGCGCGACGATCGCCGAAGCGCAAGCGCAGATCGATGCGCACAATGCCGCGGACGGGAAAGATGATCCCCAGACGAAGATGATGGCCGAAGCCGGCTTTCGTTCGCCAGTGCTTTTGCTCCACGCCGATCACGTGCGCTCGATTCGCCCGACGCTTTGGCTGCTGCAGGCCGGCGTCTTTTTTCTTTTGCTTATCGGGGCGGTGAACCTGGTAAACCTCCTGCTCATTCGCGCGAGTGGCCGCGCGAAGGAAATGGCGATCCGGCAATCGATGGGCGCAGGCCGCTGGGACGTGGTGAAACAAGTGATGGTGGAGACCGTCCTGCTCACTTTCGCCGGTGGATTACTCGGCCTGGTGGTGGGCGCGTGGGGAGTTCGACTTCTTGAAGTCCTCGGCGCGGATCGCCTGCCGCTCGGCGCGCAGATCTCGTTCGACGGCGGGCTCGCCGCGATTGGTCTCGTCGGCGCGATTTTTCTGGGCGTCCTCATCGCGCTACCGATCGCCTGGTTCAACCTGCGCAGTCATCTCGCGCATGCGCTCCAATCGGAATCGCGCACGGGCACGATCAGCCGCGCCGCGCAACGCCTCCGCCACGGATTTATTGTCGCTCAGATCGCGCTCGCTTTCGTTTTGCTCGCGGGTGCGGCGCTGCTCGGGCTGAGCTTGAAAAAGGCAATGGCCGTTTCTCCCGGCTTTCGCGCCGATCACGTTCTGACCGGTCAGTTCACACTTCCGTATGGGAAATATCCGGAGCAATCAGCCGAGCGCGCTGCCGTCCTCGCTCGCTTGCTCGAAGCAATCGATCGGCAGCCGGGAGTCGCCGCAGCCGGGACGATCACGAACGTACCGTTGAGCGGCGATGACGGTAAAAGCGCCGTCACGCCGGTGGGCTATGTGCCGCGGCCCGGCGAATCGCCGCGCGGTCATTATTCTTACGGCGTCAGCGGCGATTACTTCTCGGCGCTCGGCATTCCGTTACGCGCAGGAAGGTTCCTGACCTCAGCGGATTCTCACCGCTCGGAAAGAGTCTGTGTGGTGGACGAAGACTTCGCTCGGCGTTATTGGCCCCGGGCCGACGGGGGCGGCGCGCTCGGGCAGCGTGTCTTCCAAGGCACCGATTCCAACGAGGCGAACCTGTTCACGATTGTCGGGATCGTTGGCGCGGTAAAACAAGCGCAGCTCACCGAACCGCAGGGACAGGGCGCGGTTTACCTGCCTTTTCTATATCGAGACGCCGGCAACATCTTCGTCGCGACGCGCACGAGCCAGCGCCCGGAAGCGTTTGCCGCCTCGCTGCGCAAACTGGTGCGCGCGACCGATCCGGAGCTGGCCGTCGATGACATCCGCTCCATGGATACGCGCGTCGCGGAGAGTCTCATCGCGCGTCGCTCGCCGGCGCTACTCGCGGGAATTTTCGCCGGCGTCGCGCTGCTCCTGGCAGCCATTGGCACCTATGGAGTTCTGAGTTACGCCGTCGCGCAACGGCGGCGCGAGATCGGGATCCGCATGGCGCTGGGAGCCCAAACGCGCCAGATCCGAACGCAGTTCCTCTCGTTAGGCATGCGTCTCCTCGCCGCCGGCACCATCCTCGGTTTGCTCGGCGCGTGGCTGGCCGGAAGAGCGATGCAGAGCGTTCTCTTTGACGTGCCGGCGCTCCCCATCGCCACGCTTCTCGGCACGGCGCTCGTCATGACAGTGGTGTCATTGGTGGCCTGCCTCATCCCCGCGCGACGCGCCACCAAAGTTGATCCGATGATCGCGCTCCGCGCCCAATAAATTTTTACCTAACGAAGTATGATCACTGACCTGCGTTACGCCATCCGGATGCTGCTGAAATCCCCCGGTTTCAGCCTCGTGGCAATTGCGACCCTCGCCCTCGGGATC
>JBDTCM010000415.1:0-4087 GCA_039923575.1 Chthoniobacterales bacterium | reverse complement strand
CTTCGCCCTGCTCGCCCGGCACTTTGAGAAGAGCCACGTCCCGGTCGTCCTGCCGAAATATCTGCCTAACGAATGGAAGGGCGCGCTCACCCTTCTCGCCCTCGTCTGGCTTTTGTCCTCCTTCCTCGACAACATTGCCGCCGCCATGATCGGCGGCGCGATGGCGCACCAGCTCTTCCGCGCCAAGGTCCACATCGGCTATCTGGCCGCGATCGTCGCCGCGTCCAATGCGGGCGGCGCCTGGAGCGTGGTCGGTGACACCACTACCACCATGATGTGGATCGACGGCATTTCGCCGCTCGTCGTCTTCGAGGCAATCATCGCCTCCTCGGTCGCGTTTCTTGTTTTTGCCGTCCCGGCCGCGATCAAACAGCAAAAATATTCCCCCATCCTGCAACACACCCATGAGCACACGCAGATCGATTGGATCCGCGTCGGCATCGTCGGCCTCATTCTCGTCCTCGCCATCGGCACCAACGTGACGGTAAACACGACCTTCCCGAAATATGCCGATCACTTCCCTTTCCTCGGCGCGGCCGTCTGGGTCGCGATCTTGCTCTCGATCGGGGCGCGCCGGCCGGATTGGGAAGTGCTACCCGAGACGGTGAAAGGCTCTGTCTTCCTCCTCTCTCTGGTCCTCTGCGCCTCGATGATGCCAGTGGAAAAATTGCCGCCCGCCTCCTGGCACAGCGCGCTTGGCCTGGGCTTTTTGTCTTCCGTTTTCGATAACATCCCTCTCACCGCGCTGGCCCTGAAACAGGGCGGATATGACTGGGGTTTCCTTGCTTACACGGTCGGATTCGGCGGGTCGATGGTCTGGTTCGGCTCCTCTGCCGGAGTGGCCCTGACCAATCTTTACCCGGAAGCGCGCTCGGTCGTGCAATGGGTTCGGCACGGATGGATCATCATCGTCGCCTACCCCATCGCCTTTTTCGCCATGCTGGCGGTGTGGTCGTGGCACCCCGACGCGCCGCACCGCGAGCCGCCGCAAGTCAAAATCACTGCGCCGCATTAGCTGGGGCAACTGATTTCGCCTTGGCGGGGATACGTGCTACCCTCGGCGCGTCATGACTCTTCGTTATCCGCTTCGGGCAAAACGACGCCACCTTCTCATTGCCGTCTTCGCGGTCTTGCTCGGCGTCTCTTCCGGAGCGTTCGCCGCCGACCGCCAGCGGCCGCGGCCCGAACTAGAGAAACCGGTCTTCCAAGCCCTGCCACTCGAACGTTCGAAACAAAATCACCTCCTTTTGCGGGTCGAGATCAACGGCAAGCCGGCCCTCCTTGGGGTCGATTCCGGTGCACCGGTAAGCGCGATCTCGGCCGCCCGCCGCAAGCACTTCGGAATGTCCGGGCTTCCTGGCAGTTCCAAGCTGCCGCCACGCATACGAATCAATGGCGGCTTTAATCTCGTCACTATCGCGCACCGGCTTCGGCTCGGTGCGCTCACTCTTGTCGACGAGCCGATGGTTGCGATCGACCTCAGTGTCCCGGCGCGGGCCGCGCGCGAATTTCACGAGCAGCAACTCGACGGCATTCTCGGGGCCGACATTCTCTTGCCCACCAAGGCGGTGCTGGATTACGACGCGCAAGTCTTGTTCATGAAAATCGACCCGGATGTGCCCGGCAACGTTCCGGGAATGGATTATCGGGGACGGAAAAGCGTCCCGATTCGAGTCACCAAAGACTGGAATCTCTATGTCGACAGTAAGCTCAACGGCAAGCCGGCGCAGCTCATGATCGATACCGGATCGTTTACGACGTTGATCCACAAACCGATCGTGCGCGAGATGCGCCTCCCATTGCGGAGCACGCCCTACACTTCCGGCGCCGTCAATCTTGACGAACGCGGCCTGCAACTGGCAACGATTCGGCGCTTCGCCGTCGGGTCGTTCATGGTCAAAGGAAAAGAGGTCGGGGTGATGGATCTCCAGGGACTGATTCACAGCGATCTCTTGCAAGGCACGCCCCCGGTGGTGGGATTGTTAGGCTCGGAGTTCCTCCGCCGCAATCACGCCATCATCGATTTCGGCACGCGCACGCTCTATTTGAAACTATAACGCTTTCGTTCCTACTCGTCCTCGTCCTCGTCCTCGATTCTTTTCGATTACGAGCACGAGAATCAGGCGAAAAATCGAATGCAACGCCGCGCCATCCATGCCACTGGTCTGGGATGAAACTCACCTTGTTCTGCTGCCTGCTCGTCTGCTCTCTTGGCCTGGCGAATGTTCGCAGCCAGAGCGCCAACAAACCCGAAGAAAACAAACCAATGGATACAAATCAAAAGGAAGTGGCCGTGCTCAAGACCAGCGACGGCGAAATGGTCGTCGAATTCTGGCCCGAAGTGGCCCCGAAGACCGTGGAGAATTTCAAGAAGCTGGCGCGCGAAGGCTTTTACGACGGCACCGCCTTCCACCGCATCATCAAGGGCTTCATGATCCAGGGCGGCGATCCGAACACGAAGGATCTGTCCAATGAAAGCAGCTACGGCACCGGCGGCCCGGGCTACAAGATCCCGGCGGAATTTAACGATCGCCCGCACATCCGCGGCGTTCTCTCGATGGCGCGCTCGGCCGATCCGAACTCGGCCGGGAGCCAGTTCTTCATCTGCCTCGGCACCGCCAGCTCGCTCGATCATCAATACACCGCCTTCGGCAAAGTGATCAAAGGCCTCGACGTGCTCGACAAAATCGGGGACACCCCGGTGAGCCGCAGCAACGGCGGTGAGAACAGCAAACCGAACAGCCGCGTCGCGCTTGAGAGCGTGAAGATCGTCCCGGCCGACTCGGTGAAGTAGAATTTATGTCGCCACGGATTGACACGGATGAAACACGGATTCGGAGGAAAACGACGGCGCCGATAGATCTTTGATCCGTGTTTAATCCGTGTTGATCCGTGGCGAGTTCTTCCTGTATTCGCGATCTTTTCTAAAAACGCGTGACTAACACAGATGAAAGCCTGCGACGGTCGCAGCCCGCCGCGACAAGAGTCGCACTGGTGCAGATGCAGTGCGGCCCCGAGCCGGCGGCCAACTTCGAGAAAGCAGTCGCGCGGGTGCGCGAAGCGGCCCAGCAGGGCGCGCAGATCATCTGCCTGCCGGAGCTTTTCCGCTCGCAATATTTCTGCCAGTCGGAGGATCACGCCAACTTCGCGCTCGCTGAGGAAATTCCCGGCCCATCAACCGCCGCCTTGGGCGCGGTCGCGCGCGAAACCGGCGCCGTCATCATCGCGTCGCTCTTCGAGAAACGCGCCGCCGGTCTCTATCACAACACCGCCGCCATCATCCGCGCCGATGGCGAATTGATGGGAAAGTATCGCAAGATGCACATCCCGGATGACCCATCTTATTACGAAAAGTTTTACTTCACGCCCGGCGACCTTGGCTTCCGCAACTGGCCCACGCCGCACGGCAACATCGGCGTCTGCGTCTGCTGGGATCAATGGTATCCGGAAGCCGCTCGCCTAACGACTCTGCACGGCGCCGAGATTCTTTTTTATCCGACCGCGATCGGCTGGCATCCTTCGGAGAAAGCGAAATACGGTTACGCCCAGCATTCCGCCTGGGAAACGATGCAGCGCAGCCACGCCATCGCCAACGGCTGCTTCGTCGCCGCGGTCAACCGCGTCGGCCACGAAGCGCCTGCCGGCGGCGACGGGATCGAGTTCTGGGGCCAAAGCTTCATCGTCGCACCCAGCGGCGAGATTCTCGCCAAGGCGAGTGTGGACCGTGAAGAAACCATCTTCGCCGACGTGGAATGGGCGCGGGTCAACGAACACCGCACCCATTGGCCCTTCCTGCGCGATCGCCGCATCGACGCCTACGCCGGCCTCGAGCAGCGCTTGCTCGACTAAGCGCTTGCAGACGCTGTTGTAGAGCCTCCCTCTGGGAGGCGCGGGTCTGCGGCTGAACGCTGATCCGACACCCGCGCTTCGCCGCCTCCGGCTCGGAGAGAGCGAAGCGTCTACAGTTGGGCTCTTCGCGCGAAGGAGTAACTTGCCGCATGAAGAAAAACGTATTCTCCCGCATCGGTCTCGGTCTCATTGCCGCCGGGGCACTCGCGCTCATCGCTCCTTCGGCCCTCGCTGAAGA
>JBDTCM010000414.1:0-6617 GCA_039923575.1 Chthoniobacterales bacterium | reverse complement strand
GGTTTCGCGAAGGGTCTGAAGCCAGATGCCTCCTGGCTACGGCAAAATCCCGAGTTCCGCTGAAAGGCGGCGCCGGCCATCGAGCGCCCCTGGATTTGACGCCTCTGCGGTCAGGGTGTCGTTTCCTCGATCCTATGAGGAAGAATCTCGTTGCTCTCTTTGTCGTCGCCGCATCTCTTTCCTCACACCTGCTCGCCGCGTCCCCGGCTGAACAGCAAGTCGCCGAAGCGATCAAGGCACCGGGTCTCAGCGTCGTCCATCTCTGGGCGCCCTGGTGTTCCAATTGTCTGGCCGAACTCAAGAGCGGCGGCTGGACGAAAACCGTCAAAGATCATCCCGACGTAAAATTCTATTTCGTCTCGGTTTGGAACAGCGGAGAAGACGGACGCGCTCTGCTCGCAAAATATGAAGTCGCTCAGCAGCCCAACGTAACCATTCTCGCCGATCCCGGTCCGCGCGGCGCCGATCATATCAAACAGTTTGCCGGGTTGCCGTTGAGTTGGATCCCGACCACCTGGATATTTAAAGGCGGAGACATGCGCTATGCCCTGAATTATGGCGAAATGCGTTTTCCCGTGCTCCAGCAGTTCATTGCGGACAGCAATTCCGAATGGTAACGGCGCTCCTGCGCTGACGCGAAATTCGGGTTGCCAGAGCAAGAGGGGTGTAGCATCTTCCCCGTCCGCCGCGCCGGTTCGGCCGGCGATATTTACCTATGTCCAATACGATCGAACTAGTGCCCGAGCTGCTCGAAGCCGGCGTCCATTTTGGCCACCAAACGAAGCGGTGGAACCCGAAAATGAAACCCTTCATTTTCGAGAAACGGAACGCCATCTACATCATCAACCTTGATGAGACGGTCAAACAGCTCCAGAAAGCGACCGATTTTCTGCGCGAGGTGACGCAGCGCGGCGGCAAGATTCTTTTCGTTGGATGCAAGAAACAGGCGCAGGAAGCGGTCAAGGAAGCAGCCGTGGCGTGCGGACAATTTTACGTCAACCAACGCTGGCTTGGCGGAACTTTGACGAACCTGACCACGATCCGAAAAAGCATCGTCCGGTTGAAGTACATCGAAGGAATCGAGGCCTCGCCCGATTACAAGAAGATGGGCAAACAGGAACTCGCGGCACTCAATCGCGAAGCGGCAAAATTGCGCCGCAATCTCGAGGGCATCCTCGAGATGTCACAGCTCCCTGACGCTTTAATCATCATCGACACGACGCGGGAACAAAACGCGGTCAACGAGGCGCGCCGGCTCGGCATACCGACCGTCGCGATCGTCGACACGAATGCGGATCCCGAGATCATCGACTACCCGATTCCTGGCAACGACGACGCCATCCGCGCTATTCGCGTCATGTTGCAAAAGCTTGTCGACGCGATCGTCTCGGCCAGCGGCGAAGCGCGCATGCGCGAAGAAGTCGAGATGGCCGGCGTGTCCGCCTAACGACGCCATTCAAAGTCGGTGGGCGGCGGTTGTAAGACTGCGGCGCCTTGAATTTTCGTCCACCCCGTTCGCTGATACCCAAATTTTCACTCATGGAAATCGACCCTCAACTCGTCAAACAGCTCCGCGAAAAAACGAACGCGGGCTTCATGGATTGCAAGCGTGCTCTGGCGGACGCCGGAGGCGATCTCGATAAGGCCGAGACGCTCTTGCGCACCAAGGGCATCGCCAGCGCGAGCAAGAAATCATCGCGCGCCACCAAGGAAGGCATCGTCGCCTCCTACATCCATCTCCAGGGAAAAGTCGGCGTCCTTGTCGAAGTGAATTGCGAGACAGACTTCGTCGCCAAAAACGAAGGCTTTCGCGCATTCGTCAAGGACATCACGCTCCACATCGCGGCCGCGCAACCGCTTTACGTCAGCCGGGAAGACGTCCCGACAGCGACGGTTGAATCCGAGCGAGCGATCTATGGCGCGCAGATGAAGGGCAAACCTGAAAACGTCATCGCAAAAATCGTGGAAGGAAAGCTCGACAAGTTCTACAGCACGGTCTGTTTGCTCGAGCAAGGTTTCATCAAGAATCCTGATCAAACGATTAAGGAATTGGTGGCATCAAAAATCGCGGAGATTGGCGAGAACATCGTGATTCGGCGATTCACTCGTTATTCCGTGGGTGAGCCGCTCAGCCACGAGTCCAGCCCGACTCCTGGCGCAGAAGAATAACCGGAATCTGCAACCGGGACGGCTCTGCCCGCTCGTCGGAACGAAGGCCAGACTCTGGGAAAGCGAAACCCGCCAACCAACGTTCATCGCGTCAGCGGGCGGGCACTCGCAGTCGAAGTTCAATTATTCGTTAGGGACTGGTCGGAGCCAGCTGCGGAATAAAGGTAAACGGCGGCACTTGCGGCAACGCGGGGGGCGGGCCTTCTGCAGGGATGTCGCCCTGTTCTAATGGTTCCTTCCCCCCCTCGCCGTAGAGCGCATCTTTGCCATCGGCCATGTCCTTGCCATCCGTTCCCCGGACGCTACCGACGTGTTTCGCCACGCCGAAGGCTGCAACCTGGGCAATCGAAAAAGCTTCTCCTCGCACGCTGGCCGGATGCCACTTGAGCATGACATAACGGCCAACTACTTGCGGGAAATCCACTGAAGCGCGCCCCTCGCCAGTGCTGACAACCGACCCGACCGGCTTCAACCCTGCGAAGGTTTTTTCGCTGATTTTCAGAGATGCCGGTAGATCCGCTTCGGCCCCAACGTTTGCGACCTGCCGCACATCCGAAGTCGTGTTCTCGGCTAACGGGAGGGCAGGCAAAACGTAAAAATCAACGCTGCCAGGCTGCGCGGCGTAAACGGCGGAAAGACGCGTAAGTGCCCGCTCCCGACCCAGGTCGATCACCGCGGTGGGCGCGGCATCCCCGCTGGCAAACTTGTAAGATGTCGCAGGCTGATCATCGATCATGTTATTCGCCTGTTCTGCGTCACCCGAACTAACATACAAACCACGCGCTCTTGCATGCACGTCGCTGAAGTTAAAGCTGATCAAAGCCAGTGTCGCGGACTCCTCTTCGAAGCTGATCTTACGCGGCCGCGGCATCGTAAAATCTGAGATCGCGGGCGTGGCATAAACACCAAACGCAGCGATTCGACCAGGATGCGTAATGTTGAAACTCAGCTTCACGTATTTTGCTTCGCCGGGGCCGATCTTTGCCGAAACGGCGCCCTGAGACATCGCGCTCTGCCCAACGCGCTGCCATGCCGGGCTGTTGTCGGGCACGTCGGCATTGGCCATTGCGATTGTGTAATCCCCTTTCGCCCCGTCATTCCGAAAGGAAACGGTCTGGATATTTTCAATGTTAGGAAGTGACACGAGAATGCTCGAGGCTCCGGCCGGAATCTGGTAACCTGTCGTCGGATCGTCGCAGAGCAGCGCCGCCGCGGAGGTATTCTGATCCTTCCCGTTTGAGCTGAGTTCCAGTTTTGCCACCGAATCATTTTGCGGCGTCGCCTTCACAGCGGCTCCGAAATGGTAACGCGCCAGATTTTCCGGGTATGACGGAGCCTGGCGGACGGTCAGCGGCGGCGCCTTTTGCAAAACCACATCACCGGCTGTTCCGATGGAGGGAGTGACCAGAATCAGGCAAAAGGCCAACGTTGCGGAGGAGGATAGAGCGAGTGACTTCATATAATTCCCATATCTACAAAAACGAATAATAGAAAATCCGGTTGCGCTTGGCAACAAAAATTTTGCGACCGACGAAAAAGAATCTTCCCACACGGGAAAATGATTGCAAGAAACAAGCCGCGACACCGAAAACCGCCACCCTCTGATCTCGTGAGCCACTAGCTCGCGGCGCCGGTAAGAGACCAAGATAAGGTGGGGCGGCGCAATGCGCCGAGGGGCGATTCGAAGACGGGATCAATTCTGAGCGACCAGCGTGGCCGGTGCAGCCCTAAACTTCCTGCTGCCCTCAAAAGCGTAGAATGGGATGTACGCCCGACGCCCAAGATCGCCTGTCCGATAGGCTCGCCAATTGATCGTCGGATCCAAAACGTAGCTGCCGGAGCTGGATTCCCATTCGAGCCATGCGTGCGTGGAACGACTTGTGGAGGTGCGCTTGCCAATGACCAGCCGAAGATTGTTGGCACCGTGTTGCAGCATCGTCTGGTAAAGCGCAATCGCCTTGGCCTTGCAATCCGCCGGCGCGCCGGACTGGGTCTCCGCAGGCGTTTTCCACTCTTTCGTGAAGCCGTAGGGAATCGACCGCAGATCACCGATCCAGTGGTTGACCATCCCCAAGGAAACGTCCCCGCGGGCGGAATGGCTCTCAGAAAGGAGAACAGGCCGGATACGGCTCATCTGGATATCGTACGGTGTGCTCTTCACGGCCAAAAGGAGCGATTCTCCAAAACACGAGGCACAGGAGAGTCCAATCACCGCGAGGAGAAAGAAGAAAAACCGTTTCAGGGCAAAGGGATTGATGCTTACGAAAATCATAGGAACTATGTTTTCTATAAGCAGTGTCCGTGCCAAGGCCGGCTAGGCGCTCTGCGGGGCGGGTGAAGCCTTTCGGATGGAGACAGGGCCGTTGCGACAGGAAACAATCCTTGCGCGTTCAACCCGACACGCCCGTTGGAGAGCGCGGACTAATTCGGAACCCGGCCCGTGATCAGCATTCCGCCGCGTAGCCCTTGTTATCGGCGACACGCCGTAAATGCACGCGCGCTCACTGCGTTCGTTGCCTTGGCCGCGGACTTCGGGTCGAGAGCCGGACTTTAGCCGGGCCGCCGATTATCCGCCCATACACAAGAAATGCCTCAGAACCCGGCAGATTTCGATCGGTTCCACGACCAAAGAAGAACCGGAACCTACGAGGTGAGCATCACGTTCTCACGGTCGATGATCGCGCCGTAGTCGCGAAAGCACGCGTGTAATTCCGGGGTGTAATAACATCCGGTATTGTCAGGATTTAGCCCGAAGAAAATTCTTCCCTTTGGTCGCAAATGGCCCATCAAATCATCTACGAAATATCGCCACTCCGCAGGTCCCCACCAAACCCTGTGACTCCTTCGATTAAAGGAAGTGGAAAAGGCGGTGATGAGATCGAATTTCCGCCCAAAATCCGGGAGTGGTTGAAAGGGTTCAATTCGGAAAATCGTCCGTTGAACGTGAAAAAGGTCGACCAGCTCCTGGAACAATGGAAACTCATCAATATCCGTGCCTAAGCCCTCGTGGCCGAATTGCTGCAGGATGTAGAGAAAAAAACCTCCCCCGCAGCCTAAATCGAGCACGCAGGATGGCGGGGAACGGTGCAACTTCAAATCTTGCACGCGCTTGGCGTTGAGCGTTAACCATCGCCCAATATCGGCGTACTTCGCATAGTGCTCGGTGGAACCAGAATATCGCTCCCGAATCGATCGAATCTCAGACTGGTCGAGGCGATCCAGCAGCGGCTGAATCCGGATGGGGTGAATCAGCCGCTGGAGTCGGCGCCAGCTCCGGCGGTATGTCTCACTCGCGCCCAGCTTCCTAATTTTGTACGACAATTTCATCCAGCCAATTGGCAAAGACTATTCGCATATTCCGCTCCCAAGTCTTCAATCGGAGCCAGAAATCGGCCAGCGCGAATTGGGCTGGCAGGTTGCCGGACGGAAGCGCAACTAAAGCTTTCGATGCGAAAGCTCTTAACGTCGGGTTTTGGAAAAAAACCTTCGAAAACGCATCGGATTTACCGAGCGTCTTCCCTAGCGCGAGCCCGCAGAGGAAACGGGCCTGACCAGAATATTGTTACGGCAGGCTTACGGGCGACGCTGCGAGACCGTGATGCTCGGATCAAGCTTAAGGAGACCGGCGACTGAGGTCGCGCCAGTATTCAAAAGCTCCTGGTTTTGAATCACGTAGAGCGGCGATCCGCTGTTTGCCTGTTGCCCATAGAGGACAACACGCTGCGGAATTCGGCTGCCCGTAACGTCCACCAGAATGACCCTTTTCTGGATTGGTTTGGAGACATCGACGTAAGCCTTGCTGGGCTTATTGACATCCGTCTTCGTTCCCGCCTGCACAGAGGCACCGAATGCGAAGCCCGCAAGAGCGGTTCCGACGAGACACCCTCGAGTTAATGTTATCAGTTTCATAAATTCATACATTATTTGCAAAACGTTCGCGTGCAAAGACATTTTTACGACATTTACAGACTCGCGCTCGACCCCAAACTCGACGCTGCTCCTCTAAAATATTGGCAGCAGCAGAACGGCTAAGTCATCCGATCGCCGGCTTCGTTTTGGCCGCCGCGGATCAGGTCATTCAGCCTGCTGGACTTTGATCTAACCCTGGCCACGCCAACGAGCTCTGACCACCGGGGAGCGGTCGGAAGTCTGCAAAATTCTCAGCCTGGTCGGATTCATTGAACGCGCTTCACTCGGATAATCGTGGCTCCCTCAACGAACATCTTATATCCGAAAAAATCACGATAAATCACCACTTTCGGATTCTCGATCGCCAGATTCGAAACGAACTCATCATTGGTCGGCCGCCAGGTTTCCCCATTGGCGAGACGGAAGACCGTTTTGGGCCCGTAGCCTTTGTAAGTGCCGACAATATTGCTCTCGATCACATCTGGAGGCTGCACCTTCCTCTCCTTCACCGCACGATCGACCGCCTGGCTGGCGGCGAC
>JBDTCM010000413.1:0-3845 GCA_039923575.1 Chthoniobacterales bacterium | reverse complement strand
ATCGAGAATGACGAGCGCAATTTCTTTTCCCATGCGCTGATAAATTTTCATCGCTTCGAGCCCATCTTTGGCCGTGATGACCCGGTAATCCTCGAACTCGAGCATAGCCCCCGTCGCCTCCAGAAGTTCGGGATCGTCATCGACCAGGAGAATCAGCTCCCGAGCGCCCTTCGGATTGAGAATCGGCGGATCGCCCGTGTCTTCTCCCGTGAGCGCGATTTCGCCGACCGGCATCTTCACGGAGACCTTGGTTTGAGCGGCCGGCGCCGTCACGATCTTCTCGACCGGTACTTGCTGGCCCGCCACCGCTCCGCAGACGGCAGCGGCGGAGAAAATGCGCGAAATCACGCAATCGAAAAGCGACTGTGAAATCTTGGAGGCCTGTTCGACCTGCTCACCGAGGATCTCGAGGGAGCGGCCTTCGGCCTTATGCTGCCGGACCTGATCGGTGGAACGCGCAACCTGTTGCAGGAGGCGATTGAGTTCGGTCACATTCGCCGCGATCCATTTTAAATCGTCGTGATCAAGCATCTTTATTCCTTCAGATTTCGTTCTGATCCTTAGCGCAAGCCCACACCACCGACCCGAGCACGCCGCAAAGAATGAAGAAAAATGCGCCAAGTGAGATCATGGAAAATAAAGAGTCAACGACTGCACGTTTCATGCCCAACGCGCTCTCGCCGGTCAAATCAATTGTCGCGTGCGCATTCAGACTGACTTGATCATCGCAAAGCCAACCATGCCTTCCACTTTCAAATACAGCTTTTTCGCCGGGGCGATCGTGGCGTTGGCCCTCGGGCTCTGGTTGACACAGCTTTGGGGCGCGGAGAATCAAGTCCGGCTGCACAGCGAACATTTTCTCCGGCAAATCGAAAAACGGAATGCCGGCGCGGCGGACGATTTCCTGGCGCTCGATTATCACGACGATTGGGGCCACGATCGCGCGCTTTTCCTCAATCGCCTCCGTCTGGTTCTGCGCCTCTTCTCCTCCCTAACGATCACTGCCTCCCCACCCCAGGTGACTCTCCATTCCTCCACCGCGACCTGGAGTTCGTCGCTCCGGCTGGCCGGAGCGGGCGGCGAGTTCGCGCCCGAGATCGTCGAACGGGTCAACAGCCTAACGAAACCTTTCGAGCTCCACTGGCACCAGGAAAGCTGGCGACCGTGGGACTGGAAATTGGTCGAGGTAAAGAATCCCGCTCTCGCACTCCGCGGTGGAATGGAATAGTGCGGCCTATTTGCCGAGCGCCTGGCGCAATTCGTTTTTCGCCGCAGTCACGTCGCTGGCGCTGTGATGGCAGAGCACGATGCCGCGCAGTTTTTCGCCCTGATAATAACGCAGCACGAAACGGCTTTTCGCATAGGAACCGCTCAGGTCCACTCGCATCGCCGGGAGGCTGAAATCGCCCACAAAATCGAGTCTCAAGTCGAACATCTCTGTCCAAAAATACGGGATCTGCTCGTAACGCTGGCGCTTTTTTCCCGTGATATTCGCGCCCACGATCAGCCCCTGCTCGCGCGCGTTTTCCCAGTGTGTTTGCCGCCGCATCCCGCCCATCAGGCGGTCGGGATAAAATGCGAGATCGCCCACGGCGTAGATCCCCTTCTCTTCCGTCTCGAGATAATCGGTCACGGGCGAACCATGCGGCCCGGAGAGCGGCGTGTTGCGGACGATCTCCAGATTCGGTTCCGACCCGCAGGCGACAATCGCGACTCCCGCCGCCACCCGCTCGCCGCTCTTGGTTTGAATGTTGCGCAGAACGGTTTTGCCTTCGAAGCCGTTCAGGCTCGAGCCCATCAGCAGGGTGACGCCCTTTTTCGCAAAGTGTTCCGTGATCCAAGTCGCGGTCTCCGGGTCAAGGTATCGGTTCAAGAGCGACTGATGCCGATGCATCACCGCCACCTTGAGCTTGCTTTGGCGCAAACTGGCGGCGACCTCGCAGGCGAGTAATCCACCACCCACCACGACAATCATCTTTTCCGATTGCGACATCTCCCGCAACGCCAGCGCGTCGCGCACCGTGCGCAGATAAATCACGTTCCCGAGACCGATGCCAGCGACTTGCGGCCGAACCGGGCGGCTGCCCATCGCAAGACACGCTTTCTTAAATTCAATCGTCTCGCCATTGCCGAGCACGGCGAGGCGGCGATCGATATTGAATTGCGTCACCACCGTGCCGAGGCGGACTTCAATCTTATGCGTGTCGTACCAGCGCTCTTCGAGACAGGGCAGCTTCTTGATCGAAGGGGTCTTGTCGCGCAGGAACTGCTTCGAAAGCATCCAGCGTTTGTAGGGTTGAAAAGTCTCGCCACTGACCAGAGTGACGGAACCTTTTTTGTCGAACTGCCGGATGCCTTCGCAGACGCTGCTGCCGCCAATGCCGCCGCCAATGATGAGGTAATCGCGTTGAATCATCTTTAAAAGGCGGACGATAGAGAATGAAACAACGGGATGGCGAGGGAAAAGTTAGGGGGAGGCGTTAAATCGTGAATCGAGACTCGTGCATCGTTAAGCTGCCCCCCGGATTCTCGATTCTCGATTCTCGGCTCACAGCACGGCGCGGCAGATAATCACCGAGGCCACCACTCCGGTGAGATCCGCCAGCAAACCGGCCGGAATCGCATAGCGCGTTTGCTTGATCCCGACCGAGCCAAAATAGACTGCCACAACGTAAAACGTCGTCTCGGTGCTGCCGTAAATCGTGGCCGCCATCAGGCTGACGATGTTTTCCGGCCCGAGCCGACGCACCACATCAGTGAAAAGGGCGAGGGTCGCGCCGCCGCTGAGCGGACGCATCAAAGCGATCGGCAACAGATCGGTCGGGAAATGAAGCGGCGTCAGAATCGGCGCCAGCGCGCGCGCCAGCAGATCGATTCCACCCGCGCCTTTGAACATCCCGATCGCGACCAGCATGGTGACGAGAAACGGGATGATCTTGAGAATGACCCCGAAGCCCTCTTTCGCGCCCTCGACAAACTCGTCGTAAACCTTGAGACCGCAGAGCGCCGCGTAGAGGATGAAAAAGGCGAGGAGCATCGGGATGGCGAGGATGGAGAGCGCGCTCACGCTGCGGACAAAGTAACCGCCGGAAGCGGCGGGCCATCCCAGCGCCTCGGGAAAAACTTGCCTAACGAAAAGCGCGAGAAAAAAAAGCCCGAACAAAAGAAGCGCCGCGCGTCCCCACCATTGCAATCGCCCGCTGTCGCCGGAATCGATGGTCCCGGCCGCCGGCTCAGAGGGTTGAGGAGCCGCCATGATTTCCCCAGCGCCGGGATCACCGATCCCGCCTGGATCGCGGAACCACGGTAGATTTTGCAGCAACTTCACAGCGGTGATCGCCGTCGCCGCCGCGCACAAAGTCGCGAGCAGCGCCGTCCCCACAATCGCAGTCGGATTGGTCGATCCCGCTGCGACCAGAATCGCAATCGCGGTCGTTGGAATCAATTGCACCGAGCTGGTGTTGATCGCGAGAAAAGTGCACATCGCGTTCGTCGCCTTCCCCGGATGCGGATTGAGTCTCTCCAAATCGCGCATCGCGCGCAGCCCGAGCGGCGTCGCGGCGTTCCCGAGCCCGAGCATGTTCGCCGCCATGTTCATCAACATCGAGCCCATCGCGGGATGATCGTCCGGCACATCGGGAAACAACCGCCGCATGATTGGTCGCAAACCGCGCGCCAGTTTCTGGATGAGCCCAGCGCGTTCCGCCAACCGCATCACGCCCAGCCAAAGCGCCATGATCCCGATCAACCCGAGCGCGATCGTGACCGCGGTCTTCGCACCATCGAAGGCGCCATCGGTCACTTCCTTGAGGTGGCCATTCCAGCCGCCAATCGTCCCCGCGAAC
>JBDTCM010000412.1:0-8865 GCA_039923575.1 Chthoniobacterales bacterium | reverse complement strand
CGCCGAGGCCGAGCAGCTCATAGAAAATGAAAACGACATTCATCCAGCCGGTTCGGCCGACGTCCGAAGCGCGGGCGCCGAGTCGCAGCGTCCAGAGATAATAAAGAGCAAGGCCGGCCAAGGCTGCGACGAGGAGAAGGCTCGAGATTTTTTGGCGAAAAGCGCAGCGCGCTACGGTGCGTAGCCCGCTCCAGTAAAGGACCGCACCCATCGCACCAAGCGCCCACGGTACCGCGATCAGGCTCGTCGCGCAGAGTCCGATAATGCCGAGACAAAAAAAGCGAAACCAGGCGGCGGATTCGAGAGATTCTTCCGGCGCGCTGAGCACGCGAAAAAGACAGGCGGCGGTGATCGAGGCGAAGCCGAAGAGAACCAGGTAAGGGCGCGCCTCGCTCAGGTAATACCAGAGAAACGCATTCGTTAGGGCAAGAATCGCGACCGCCGTTTGCAGGTGGCGACGCGGCGCCAGTCCCCAGGTCAGGGCGAGCACGCCGCCGGCAAAGAACGGAATGTTGGAAGCGCGTAACGCGATCTCCGAAGCGCCGAAAATCTTCACCCAGCCCCAGAGGTAGAGCAGCTCGCCCAGCAATTGCAGATTGGAATTCCCCTCGCTCCGCAGGTTGTGCCACCAGCCCGACAACGTCGGCTCCATCGCTTTGAGTGCGGCCGCGCCTTCGTCGATCCAAAGACTCTGATTGGTGACCGCAAGCGCGCCGACGAGCACGGCAAGCGCACCGATGACGAGGTAATACGTTGGTTTTCGCACGCTGATTTCTCTGTTCGCCCTGCGGCGGAATGAGCGAGACTTTTCTCGCCGATGCCTCTGCCCGACGATCTCCGCTCCGCTCCTCCGCTTTGCGTCGACCTCGACGACACGCTGCTCCAGACCGATCACCTATATGAGGCGCTCTTGCTTTTGGTCAAGCGCTCGCCCTTCTCGCTTTTGCTGGTTCCGCTCTGGCTCCTCAGGGGGCGCGCGTTTTTCAAGGAACAAGTGCTGGGTCGCGCCGCCCCGGAAGCCAGCCGATTGCCTTATCGGACCGATTTAGTGGCCTATCTGCGCGAGCAACAACGGTGCGGCCGGCGCTTAGTTCTCGTTACCGCAGCGCACGCATCGATCGCGGAAAAGGTGCAGCAACATCTCGAACTTTTCAGCGAGACCATGGCGAGCAACGGCTCCGTTAACCTGAAGGGCAAAGCCAAGGCGGAGGCGCTGGAAGAGAAGTTTGGCCGCGGCCAGTTCGATTACGCGGGAGATTCGCGCGCCGATCTCGCGGTCTGGCGGGTGGCGCGACGGGCGGTTGTGGTCTCGGATAGTCAACGCTTCATTGCCGCTGTGAACTCGATCGCGCCCGTGGAAGTTTCGTTTCCCAAGACACCGGGCAAGATCGCGGCGCTGATCAAATCCTGTCGCGTGCATCAGTGGGCGAAAAATATTCTGGTCTTCGTGCCGGTGCTGACTTCGCACAAGGTGACCGACACTCACGCCCTGGGCCTGGGCGCCATTGCCTTTGTTGCTTTCAGCCTGCTCGCTTCCGGGGTTTACGTTTTCAACGATCTGCTCGACCTCGAATCCGATCGTGCGCACCCCACGAAACGGACGCGGGCCCTCGCCTCGGGGCAGGTCTCGATCCCTCTCGCGGCGGTGTTTTGTATTCTTCTTCTGCTCGCCGGGCTCGGGCTCGGATTTCTCTGTGGAAAAATCTTTCTCGCAATCGCGGCGATTTATCTGCTCAGCAACCTCGCCTACTCGGCCTGGTTCAAGCGCGTCGTGATGCTCGACGTCGTCGTGCTCGCCTGTTTCTACACCCTGCGTTTGCTCGCCGGCGGCGCCGCCACCGGGATTGGGGTGTCCGATTGGCTGCTCGCTTTTTCGGTCTTTTTCTTTTTCGGATTGGCGATGGTGAAACGCTACTCCGAGCTGCGCGAGATCGCGGTGCAGGAGGGCGCGATGCCGGTCGGGCGCGGTTATTTTCGCACCGACCTCGAACCGATCGGCACCTTCGGCGTGGCCAGCGGGATGATCTCGGTCCTCGTCCTCGTGCTCTACGTCATGAGCCCGGAAGTGCGCCTGCTTTATCGGCATCCGACCCTGTTGCTTTTGCTCTGCCCGCTTTTTCTCTACTGGATCACGCGCCTTTGGTTCAAAGCCAACCGCGGCGAAGTACCGCAGGATCCCGTCGTCTTCGCGCTGACCGATCGCACCAGCTACATCGCCGGGACCATGGCGATGATCGTGGTTTACGCCGCAACGATTTAGGACGTGCCCGACGGCACTCTGCAGATTGCGAGATACTGCAGGCGGCGGCCGAAAAGAAAATTGAAGCCTAACGGGTAGAGATCGATCGAAGGATAAAGCGTCTCAGGCGTGAGCTGCAGATCGCGCAAGATCGCGTCCCATTCCTCAGGTCGGTTATAACGGAACAGGCATTTCACTCCGTAGGGAGCGTTGGCCGCCCAATCGATCAGGCTCACCCGCATTTTGGCCAGCGGTCCGCAAAGCTGGTGGTCCTTGATCACGAGATTGCGTTTGCTGACCCGCACGCACTCGCGCAGAAGTGCGTCCGGCTGTGCCTCGTGATGCAAGACATCCGCGACGATCACGACGTCGAAGGATTGGTCTGCAAACGGAAACCGTCCGCCGTTATAGCTGGTCACGCTGATCGGTTCGCCGCCGCGCGGAAAGCGCTCAAGCCCGCTCACCTGCACGTCGAGACCACGCGCCGCCGCCGCGGATTGCATCCGCTCACCGAGAGCTCCGCCGCCGCAGCCCACATCGAGAATTCGGTCGCCAGCGCGCAGCTGAGGAAGAATCAACTCCGTGAGAACACGAAGGCGTGCCTCGTAAATCGGAGCGTGGAGGCGGGCGAGGAGTGCTTTCACTTTTCTTTGTCAGCCATGGCGAGGTTCGCGTCGCGAATTTCCCGGATCACGGTTTCGATCGGAGTCCAGCCTGACAAAATTTCGTCCGACATGTAATGACGATTCGGGCGATAACCGCGCGGCGTCTCCGGCGAGCGAATAATTTTCGTGGCTGGCGGCGCCCATTCTTCGATCGGCGAAGTGCGCACTAACACCGTTGTGCGGCAGCCGAGAAAAGCCGCCACATGCATCGGCCCGGAATCATTTGTGATCACGTGCGCAGCGGAACGCAGCGCTTCGACGAGCGCTTCATCCGCAACCCGTCGCACGTTGCTTTCCTCGAGAGCCGGCGGGAGGAGGTCGCGCGGGCCGGCGAGGATGATGACGTCGCGGCCTTGCTCGCGCAGGGCCTTTTGCAAGGCGGCCACGTCGGGAAATTGTTTGGAGCGCCACTGTGCGCCGACGTGAATCACGACTCGATTGGTCGCCGGTACCTCCGCTTGTCGCCGGCGATAGGTCGCTTCCATTTGCGCGTAGTCGACGCCGGCCAGTCTTGCCCATGATCGATAGCGGTTCTGCACGGGCAAAATGCCGAGGGCGTAGGGAAAATTCACCAGCGCGCTTTTGCGTCCGAAGAACCGCGTCCAGCCTTTCATGCGAATGTGCGCGCGCGGAAAAATCGCGTGCGCGGCGCGGAAATCGCGCAGGTCGCCCCGAACGCTGAGCACTTCGCGGACATCCGGATGCTTCGCCGCGTCCGCGGCCACGCCGGCATCGAAAGGATTCGCGCGTTGTCGCGTGGTATAAGGCAAATCGACCGCGAACAGATCGAGATCGGGAATTTCCGCCAGCGCGCGACGCACGAGGGGGTGCCAGATGGAATGGCACGCAATGGCGGCGGGCCGGCTCATTTCGCGAAGCGCCGCGGCCGCGATCATCACGTCCCCGAGGCTCCAGGGCTCGAAAAGAACAGGCCCGCCCGCGCCCGCGGATTTCATTCGCCGATGGCAGCGAAGCGTCGGCGCGACGGCAGTTCGGCCGCGCCCGGCGGCCCCAGCGCCGCGAGGGATCGCCGCTCTTCCTTTTTATCCTCGATCGCGAGGAGCGCGAGGAATCCAAACATGATCTCGGTGCTGGGAAACCCGCCGTTGGTCCAGCCGAGGCCGAGCCAGATGACGATCCCAAAGACGGCCATGAAGGCGAAGGCATGCCGGTGATCGCGCACTTTTTCGTGCAGGAGGACTGGCAGCAATTTGCGCAACAAATAGACGAGAACGCTTAGATAGAGGAGCAAGCCGACAAGGCCAGTCACGGCGATTACGGTCCACCAACCGGATTCGTAAGCCCCGACTTTGGCCGAGGATTCGAGGTAGTCTTCGTTGGTCGTCACGCCGGCGACGGTTTCAACAATCGCGTTGTCATAAGGCCGGATCCCGGTGCCAAAGAGGAAGTTGTGCCAGGACTCCGTCCACTTCTTGAAGCCAAGTGCGCGCAGGTTGGCATGCCATTCATCGCTCGATTCGGCCAAGCCATATTTTACCGATTGCTCTTTGTTTAAGAGCAAAATCGAAGCGGAACGCTGGACGGGAGCGGCGACGTGATCAAGAAGAGTGGGCTCGACATTCAGGATCACGAGCAGCGTCCCCACCACGAAAGTTGAAAGAATCAAAGGGACAATTTTGCGGTAGAGCAACGCCGCGCAAATCGGGACGAGACAAACCAGGACGAGAACGGTGCGTCCGGATCCGAAAAGGAGAGCGACACAGCTGCCTAGAAAGACAAACAAATGGAATGATTTTCGGACAAAGCCTTTGTGGATCAGGAAATAGCAGGCCGCCAATGTGGCCAAGGTTAGGCCAGAGGCCCGGAGATCGGATCCGCGGGCATGGGTGGAACCAGGCAAGACGTAGTTGATCACCGGGATGTAAGCGAACGCGCTCGTGAAGTAGGTCAGGATACCGACGCCAACTCGAAAGCCAGCGGCCAGATAACTAACAAGGAGCGCGGCGGGAATGTATTTGGTGGAACCGTGTTTCCAAAAGGCGAACAAAAATACGATTACCCAAAAGGCGTTGAAGTAGGCTCTGGTGACATTGCCGTAGCCGGAAGTGCCATCAAGTTTGTTGTAAATGTTGCTGCCCAGCCAGTGAGCCATCAGATAAAGCCCAAGCAAGTTGAGGACGGTCGGGAACGGAATCGAGCGGTGTTGTTCCGTGGCATGCATGCGCAGGGCGCGGCCGAGAAAGAGAGGGATGAGAGCGCCGGCCAGGGCCACCTCGTGCGGATAAAGTTTAAACCCGAACCAAAAATAACCGCCGAGCGTGCCCGCGGCCGGAACGAGCAGCCACCAGCGCTCTTTGGCCGTGGTAATCCAGGTCAGCCCCAGCGCGAACGTCGCAAGCATGATGGCGGTCCCGACGGCGTAATTGGCGACCGCCATCCCGATCGCCACGCAAACGAGCAAGCCCACCGCCGTCGCCATCCAGATACCCAGCCGCGGTCCAATGAGCGCTCGGTCGGAAAAGGACATTCGTCCAAAATAGGTTGCCGAAGTGCGTCCGGCAATCTATTCGCGAACAGCATGAGTTCTTCGCCGATCCAGGCCGCGACCTTCCGCCACCCGCGGAATCTCTTTGCGGCCAGGCTGAGCGAATGGGCGTCGCCCATCTTGAAAGGCGCCGCGTCTTTCCTTTCTCGCGCGCGTCCGACTCCACCGGCTTCCTGGCGGTGCGGGATCCTGCTCGGCGCGGATCACATCGGCGACGTCCTCTACAACACCGCGTCGCTCCCGATCCTGGCCGAGGCCTTTCCGCAGTGCGAGTGGCATTACGTGGCGTCTCCGCCAGCCAGCGATATCCTGGCCAACAATCCGTTTATTAAGAGTTGCGTGCTTTCCCCGGATGCCATCGGGTCCGTTGACGCCGCGATTTGCTACAACAGCGGCGGTTACTGGCGCGATCTGATCGATGTCGTTAGGCGCGGGATTCCGAACCGCTTGGGTTACGTTCACAAAGGCTTTTCGGCGCTGGTGACTCATCCGGTGGAAATCAATTACCCGCAGCCATACCCCGCCTATTTTCGTGATCTGGTCGGGCAACTAACCGAGCGTGAAGCCAACTGGTCATTGCGGCCGAGAATTTATCCTTCACCCGATGATGCGACCAAGGCGGATGGGATTTGGCGGGAAACCGGTTTTGGGGGAAAACCGGTGGTGGCTTGCTTCCTCACGAGTCGCCAGGCTTTCGGGGTTTGGCCGGCGCGCAAGTTTGCGGAGGTCGTCACACACTTGGAAGCGTCCGGAGCCTTGCAAATGGTGCTCTGCGGCACAACGGACGAGGCGGATTTGCTGGGAAAGCTAAAATCGGAGTTTGCCTTGAAAACGCCCATCCTGGCCGGGCAACTCCGCCTCCTCGAATTGGGATGCTTCCTGCAAAAATGCGCGGTCGTTCTTTGTCCCGACTCGGGGCCGCGTCATCTCGCCAACGCCGTGCGTACCCCGGTCGTGTTCGTGCGCAACTTTGCCGTCGGCAAGATCGAGACCGGTGCCTACTGCGAAACGGAAATCGACGCTGCTCCGGATCTGGAGCGAGTGTCGCCCAGCGAGCAGGAAGACGCGTTCGATCTGCTACGACCAGAAAACGTCGCCGACCTCGTTAGGCAACAAGCCCGGGCCTCGAAGTGGGACCGTTAGGGGCGGGAGTTGAGCAAGCTCTGAATCTCAGCCAAAAGCTGCGTCGCCGAAATCTGCCCGCGAAAATCGCAGCACGCTTCGCTCCCGCTGCGACGAGGACAGGTCTCTGGTTCGATCACTCGTGCCGGCGCCCCAACGTTCCCCCAAATCGCGGCGTTCAAGGGCACGGCCGGACAGAACGGAGAAACAGTGGCCGTTCCCATCGCGCTCGCGATGTGCAAGGGGCCGGTGCTGGAGCAGACATAGACCGCCATCTCCGCCACGACCGCCGCCAACTGCCGCAAATCGAGCTTTCCGAGCGCATTCCAAACCCGCTCCGATTTGAGAGTCTCGGCAGGCCAATCCGACAGCAGTTTCATTTCCTCGGCCGTCCCGGTGAGCACGATGCAGTGCTCTGTCTGACTCAAAATCTGCGAAGCCAGCTCGGCATAAACGCGACTCGGCAGATTGCAGGCGTTGCCCGCCGAGCCTGCATGTATCCCGATCATCGTGTGACCGACGAGTGAGGGTGGAATCAGGGCGCGCGCCTCTGCTTGTTCGCTTTCCGAGAGGAAAAGATCCGGTTTCAATCCCTTCCCAGGCGCACCCACCGCTTCGGCGCAACGCAGAAGAATCTGCGAGAAAGGGCGCGGATCGGTCAGGATCTCGGAGCGCAGACATTGGTGCAGGGTTAATCTGCCCCAAATTCCGCTCCACATCGCAACGCGCCGCGAGGTTCCGCTGAAGGCCGAAGCCAGACAAAGGCGCTTCTCCTTGGCGTAAGCGAGGACGATCAAGTCGTAGTGCCGAGTACGCAGCCAGCGCGACAACTTCCACCAGCGAGAAGGAAAACCTGGTGCCACCTCTTCGATCGAGAAACTTTCTCGCACAAAGGGTGAGGCGGAAAAAATCGGGACGAATGCCCGGCGCGCAAGGACGTCGACTTCGTGCCCCGCTTGGGCGAACGCCCTGACGAGCGGAGTCGTCAGGAGCAAATCACCAAGGTGATCAATCCGGACGACGAGCGTTTTCACGTTTCAGTATGACCAGGGTCGTGCCTTCGATTCTCTTGAGACCAGCCAGCACCGGATCAGAATTGGCCAACTCATTCAGGGCGCGAATCACATCCGGCCAGTCCTGTTGATAGTCGTGCCAGAGGATAATGCCAGTCTCCGCGGCAAGCCGGAGCGCCGTCGCGGTGTCCTGGCGGACGTAATCGTAGGCATGTGAGCCGTCCACGAAGACGAGACCCATCTGCCCTTCGTACGCAGAAAAGTCGAAAGTGCCGGAGTCGCCGTAAAGTTGCGTGATCTTGTCGGCGAATGTCGTCCCGGCGAACTTTGCGCCGGAGGCTGGTTTCTCGACAAACGCATCCTCCTGCGGAGCGAGCGCAAATTTTGTTTCTCCGAGCTGCGACTGCGGCAAATCGAGCGTAAAGACTTTCCCCTTGGGCGGGAGATTCGCGGCGAGGTTTAAGGCGGTCCGCCCATTGAAGGTGCCAATCTCGAAAGCGATCGGTGGCGTTGCCGCGCGGGCGAGATTGGCGATGACCATGAGTTCGAGCAACGAGACGTTGCCCGGATCACCGAGTGACCCGAGGAGATTCAAGTCGATGTGCTGGCCGAGGACAGAGGAAATCGGCGCGACCGGCAAGCGCAAATCCGTCGCCGGCATTTTCATGCCGAAGTGCTGCGCGATTTGAAAGATGAGGAAGCGATTGCGTTTTTTTAGAATTCCGAAGGTGAAGAGAAACGGACTGACGAGCAGCGCGTAAAGATACTTCGGGAGGAAACGCTTCGCAGTCGTTAGGCTAATTCTTCTCATCCCCGGATTTCCTATTCTGGAAAGCACTGTCCGCCGATCTCTAAGTCAGCCGGGACATAAAAGGCATTATGATTTCTGCCGGCGGGATCGTGTTCGATGCTGCGATTTGGAATCTGCTGATAGCCGTAACTGCGAAGTAAATCGTCGATTTGTTCGATCGAAGTGCCGCAAAGAGAAAGATTATCTTTGAAGAGTTCGATGCAAATCCCCTTAAAAGCCTTGTGAGACAAAGCGTCGGTCATTCCGAAGAGGACTTTCATTTCGTAACCTTCAACGTCAATCTTCGTGATCCAGCTCGGCGTTGCTGGATGCGGGAGACTCAACCGCTTTGTTGCTTCGTCAAACTGGATGACGTCGCACTCTGTCATGGAAGACTCTGCTGGGACAGGATTGTCGTCGGCATGCTCTTCCGCCGCCGCGAAGGAAGAGTGGCCGGTGTTATCCGAAAGTTGGAAAAATTTGAGTCTCTTGCTTTCATCCGACAGTCCGTAGTTCTGAGGATGAATGCG
>JBDTCM010000411.1:0-3790 GCA_039923575.1 Chthoniobacterales bacterium | reverse complement strand
GAGCCCCGAATGCTTTCGGGGCCAGACGCCCCTTCTGCCTCGCAGCCCACGGGTTGCGTTCGTTTTGGCGCTGGCCGGATCGCCGCGGCGACCTCGCTGGGTCGAGATGGCAAGGATATCGACACTGCACTCGCGCCTTGGCCAGCGCCAAGACGAACAGCAACGCGACCCACTCCAGTATTTCAACAGGCTCATAAACCGTCTCCCAAGCCCCCATGCCTTCGCGCCGGTGCTCCTCGATTTGCACGATCAGGATCACCGAATTGCGAATCAGAATACCGATCAGCGCGAGTACTCCAAGAATAGCGACAAAGCCCATCGACGAATTGCTGGGAAGCATGGCGGCGACCACACCGTCGCGCCCAGTTTGAATGTGTAGCATCTGATATGGCAGACGCAACTTGACATATTGTCTGATATATCAGACGCTGCGCTCCATGCTACAAGTTCGATCCATTCCACTGCCCGCTGCCCACGCGCTCCGCAAGCTGGGCCGCGACCTTGCGCTCGCACGACGCAAGCGTGGTATTTCCACGGACGATATGGCGGCGCGTCTCTTCGTCAGCCGCGACACGCTCTGGCGCATGGAACGCGGCGATCCCAGCGTCTCGCTCGGAACCCTTGCGACCGCTGCGTTCATCCTTCAACTGCACGATCGCCTCGCCAATCTCGCCGCCCCGGCTAGCGATGCGCTCGCCCTCGGCCTCGATGAGAAACGCCTGCCCAAACGAATCCGCCGCGCCAAGAGATGAGTGTGGAGGTTCACATTGAATGGGCCGGCGAAACGCATTTCGTCGGACGCCTGCACCCTGCGGAGCGCAGCCCGGCGGTTTCGTTTGAATACGCGCCTGATTGGCTGGGACGTGCCGGAGCCTTTGCGATTGACCCGACCGCGCTCCCGCTGCGGTCCGGCGCGCACCACAGCCTGGCACTTTTCGGCGCGATGCAGGACTGCGGCCCAGATCGCTGGGGTCGCGTGCTCATCGAGCGTGCGGTGCGGAAACACGTCCTCGACCGAAAGCCCTACCAGGATCTCGACTACGTGCTCGCGCTCGACGACTCCTCGCGGATCGGCGCGCTCCGCTTCCGAGGCGATGCCGAGAGCTCCTTCCTCGCTGCAGGCCACGGAAAAATTCCGCCAGTCGTGCAACTCGCTGCCCTCCTGAACGCTGCAAACGCCGTCCACGACGAAACCGAAACGGCCCAAGACCTGCGCTATCTTCTAGGTCAGGGCTCGCCTCTTGGCGGCGCGAGACCCAAGTCCGCCATTGCTCTCCCAGGTGGCCAGTTCGCCATCGCAAAGTTTCCCAAGCCCGATGACATACGCGACATCGCCGCGGGCGAGATCCTCGCCCTTACCCTCGCGCAGCAGGCCGGTATCACTGTCGCCGGCCACCGCATGGTGGAAGTCAAAGGCCACGCCGTCTCCGTCGTGACCCGCTTCGACCGCGACGGAGCGCGGCGCATTCCATTCCTTTCTGCCAATAGCTTGCTCGGTCTGCCCCCGGGTGAACTCGGCGCCTACACGATGCTGGCCGATGGCATTCGCCAATTTGGCCACGATGCCACCGCCGACCTCCGCGAACTCTGGCGTCGCCTTATCTTTTCGCTCCTGGCCAGTAACTACGACGACCACCTCCGCAATCACGCCTTCCTTATGCGCGCGCCTGGGCGCTGGGCGCTCTCGCCCGCTTATGACCTGAATCCCGTGCCAGAAATCGACCGCCGGCATACGCCGAAGACCGCCATCACCGAGTATCAGGAAGAGCCTTCCATCGCCGCCGCGGTCGACGCCGCGCCCCGCTTCGGCCTTAAAGCGGCCGAGGCCAAAGTCATTCTCCGCGAAGTCTTCGACGCCGTCTCCGGCTGGCGCAATACGGGCAAACGACTCCGCATCAAAGCCTCCACCATCGACGTCTACGCCACAGCCTTTGAGCATCCGCTCAGGGACGAAGCCCATCAACTCTTGTGATCGGCTCCCCATGTCGCGACCGTCATTGTTCCAGACCGCCCAACGATGCATCAGCGGGACGACGGCCGCGATCGGTCTGTCAATATTTGCAAGTTTTCCCCAAAGGAGCGCCGCCGGCGTCTCTTCCGCGAAATCGAGTGGCGTTCGCAAACACACGACTGGTCGATCGCTCGATGGCGGGACCTACGATGCGATGTCGCAAGCGGCATAACGCATTTGCTCGATTCGCGAACTCTCGCCGCTTCGAGTTCGCCGCTCAGCGTTCTGTCAAGATTTGCACACTGACCCGCACACTGACCCCCTTTTCGCTCCCCACGGCGTCATGGCTTACACGGTCACGCAACGCACGCAGGAAATCGGCATCCGCATGGCGCTCGGTGCGCAGAGAAGAGATGTCCTCGGACTAGTCGTTAGGCAGGGAATGACGCTGGCCGCGATTGGTGTTGTCGCCGGGCTGGCCGGTGCCTTCAGTCTCTCGCGCGTCATGGCAAGTTTGCTCTTCAAGGTGCGGCCAGATGATCCGACGACGTATCTCGCGATTTCGTTTCTGCTTATCGTCGTCGCGTGTCTCGCCTGCTATTTGCCCGCGCGTCGTGCCGCGAAACTCGACCCGGTGATTGCTCTCTCGCGCACGTGACGATTGAATCGCACCATGATTGAGCGGCGCGGGCTCGATACCGGCGCCGGTCTTGTAGTCCGCCCAAAGCCGATTGCGCCACGTAATGGCGTTCGCTCACGTGGCTCATTAGCGGACCAGTAGATTATTTTCGGGAGCCGCGTGGAGCGAAGCTTTTTACGCGGCAGCACGCCGACGACCGCGCCGTAAGGGCGGTCCTCGAAACCACGTGAGGAGGAGCCTTTTACGCGGAACCGGCGCCAGACGTAGAAGTGACGGAAGGGTTCGTAGGTGCCGTCGACTAGGTGGACGATCATTTTGGGGCAAACTTTAGATCTTGCGGCCGCGCGCTCAACGGCCGTCGACGGGGTCAAATTGGGCTTGCATTGTTTCTTCGGACAGCGAACGAGACCAATTCCTTTTGTTTAGTTGTTTAGGTGGGATTCAAAGGTAACGGGGCTGGTGTAGGCAAGACTGGAGTGCAATCTGGCGCGGTTATAGAAGGTTTCGATGTAGTCGAAGATGGCGGTGCGCGCTTCGGCGCGGGTAGCGAAGCGGTGATGATAGACCAGCTCGTATTTGAGGCTGCTCCAGAACGATTCAATAAAGGCGTTATCGTAGCAGTTCCCGGCGCGACTCATGGAAGCGAGCAGACCGTGCTCGGCCAACACCTGACGGTAGACGGCGCTGGCGAACTGGCTGCCCCGATCGGAGTGGACGATGAGCATCCTTCCCGGCTGCCGTTGGCGCAGGGCCATGCGCAGTGCGGCGATGGTGAGGGGAGCATCGAGGAGAGGGCTCATGGCCCAACCGACCACCCGCCGGCTGCAGAGATCGAGGACGGCGACCAGATACAACCAGCCCTGGCCGGTGAGGATGCCGGTGGCATCGGTGACCCAGACTTGATTGGGACGTTGGACCTTCAGACTGGGCAGACGATTGGGCGCGATCGGTCCACCGTGGCGGCTGTCGGTGGTCGCATGACGATACTTGGAGCGCTGCCGGGCAAAGAGACGCTCGGCCCGCATGAGCCGGGCGATGCGATTGCGTCGTCCGGGACAACCAAGCACATGGGCCAGGCGCGGACTGCCATAGGTCTGGCGGCTGCGCGCGAACTCCTCGCGGATCTGAGCACGCAAAAAGTTGCTCTCGACCTGACGCGGGCCGGGCTGTGCGCGCCGCTCTCTCCAGTGGTAATAGCC
>JBDTCM010000410.1:0-4015 GCA_039923575.1 Chthoniobacterales bacterium | reverse complement strand
GTTTTACGTTTTTTACTGCATCGCGATTACGAAATTCAGCGACATGGGAGCGTACTTGACCGGGAGTGTCGTCGGGCGCCACCCGCTCGTGCCGCATATCAGCCCGAAGAAGACCTGGGAAGGATTTTTCGGCGCGCTCGCTTTTTCGTTGCTCGCCAGTGTCGGGCTTTTCGCGCTCATGCCGGGGCATCTTTCCGTCCTGACCTGGACGCATGCGGTCGTGCTCGGGTTGCTTCTCGGGTTCGCGGCGGTCATCGGCGACCTGGCGGAATCGATCGTGAAACGCAGCACGGGGGTGAAGGATTCCGGTAACATGTTGCCTGGCATCGGCGGCGCGCTCGACCTCGTCGACAGCCTGCTTTTCACGGCGCCGCTTTTGTTTTTCTATCTCCGCCTCGTCATTCGCGTGCCGTGATGAAACGCAAACGCGTGGTGGTGCTGGGCGCGACCGGCTCGATCGGGGAAAGCGCGCTGAAAGTGGCGCGCGATATCCCCGAGCGGATGGAGATCATCGGCCTGGCGGCGAACACGAACGCGCGCAAGCTCGCGGCGCAGGCCAATCTCGTTAGGCCGGAAGCGGTTTGCCTGGTGGATGAAACGCGCATCGAGGAACTGCGCGCGGCGCTCAATTACAAGCCGGTGATTTTGGCGGGCGAAGCCGGGCTGGTCGAGATCGCTTGCCTGACGAACGCGGAGATGGTGCTCGTGGCGGTCGTCGGGACGGGTGGCCTGCGGCCGGCGCTGGCGGCGATCGAGGCGGGCAAGGATCTGGCGGTCGCGAGCAAGGAGATCCTCGTCATGGCGGGTGAAGCGGTGATGGGCGCGGCGGCGCGGAAAGGGGCGCGAGTGTTGCCGGTGGATAGCGAGCACAATGCGATCTTTCAGTGTCTGGAATGTGGGAGGGGTCTTTGTGCCCCGATGAGCGGCGCACCCACAGCGGATCGGGACTCAAAGGTCCCTCCCACATTGATCAGACGCATCATTCTGACCGCGTCCGGCGGACCTTTTCGTGAGACACCGAGCGAAGAGTTTGCCGCCATCACCCCAGAACGAGCACTGAAGCATCCGACCTGGAACATGGGCCCCAAGATCTCGATCGATTCGGCCACGCTCTTCAACAAGGGACTCGAAATGATCGAGGCGCACTGGCTCTTCGGGGTCGAGATGGCGCGGGTGGAGGTGATTGTGCATCCGCAGAGCATTGTCCATTCGATGGTCGAATTCGCCGATGGCTCCGTCCTCGCGCAGCTCTCGCATTCCGACATGTGTTTTCCGATTCAATACGCGGTCACCTGGCCCGACCGCGTGCCCAACTCCCTCCCGCCGCTCGATTTCGGAGAGCTGGGGAAACTGGAGTTCGCCGCCCCGCGGCTGGACGATTTCCCGGCGCTCAATCTCGCCCGGCGCGCGGGCGAGACGGGCGGCACCCTGCCTGCTGTGATGAACGCCGCCAATGAAGTCGCTGTCTCAGCTTTCCTCGATCGCCGGATTCCGTTCCCGCGCATCTGGCAATTGGTCGAGGAAGTGATGAACCGCCACACCTCCATTGCCAACCCGACCCTCGATGCCATATTGCAGGCTGATCGCTGGGCGCGCGATGAAGCCGCCGTCGCTTCGACTCGTTAACGTCCGTCCATTCTGAGCGCCATTTTGCTGCACGCCCTACGTTTTCTTTTTATTCTGCTCGAGGTGGTTGTTCTTTTTAACCTCCTCATCGTGGTCCACGAAGCGGGCCATTTTCTGGCCGCGCGCTGGCGCGGGCTGGTGATTGAAAAATTCGGCGTCTGGTTCGGCAAACCGCTCTGGAAGAAAACGATCAACGGAGTCGAGTATTCGTTAGGCTCAATTCCACTCGGTGGTTTTGTCGCCCTCCCGCAGCTCGCGCCGATGGATATCATCGAGGGCGAAACGGAAACCGATCGGGCCAAACTCCCGCGCATTTCCGCGCTCGATAAGATCATCGTCGCGGTTGCCGGTCCCTTTTTCAGTATGCTCCTGGCGCTCGTTTTTGCGGGAGTCGTCTGGGCGGTCGGTCATCCGGTGAGCGAGGCCGACATGACGACGGTGATCGGTTATGTCGAACACAATTCGCCGGGCGAAAAAGCCGGCCTGAAAGCGGGCGACAAGATTCTCGAAGTCGATGGAAAAACCGTGACACGCTTCTCCGGGATGAACGACAGCGTGACCTGGAACGTGATCCGGAGCGAAGGCACCACGATTCCATTCGTGGTCGAGCGAAATGGCCAACGCCTGTCATTATCGGTCACGCCGTATATCGCGCCGAGCAGCGGCTGGCGGCGCAAGAGCGTGCGGCAGGTTTTGGTCTATCCGGCGACCACGCCGGTGATCGATCAGGTCCAGCCGAAAACGCCCGCGGCCGCGGCGGGTCTGCAGCACGGCGACATTATTACGGGCTTCGACGGCCAGCGCATTTACAGCCCGATCGCGCTCTCGGCCTATGTGGAAACTCATGGGGGCAAGCCGATATCCTTCGCGGTCAATCGTAAAGGCGAGCCGCTCACCATCTCGGTCACGCCGCAGTTTTTGCCTAACGAAAAGACACCGCGCATCGGGATCGCCTGGGACACTTCCGGGCGCATGACGATCGCGCATCCCAACCCGATCGAGCAGGTCTATAACAGCGTCACGAGCACGCTCGAGACAATCGGCGCGGTCGCTTCGCCGAAGTCGGACGTAAAGCTGCAACACCTCAGCGGACCGGTCGGCATCATTCGGATTTATTATCTCCTCTTCGAAAACGAGCGGGGTTGGCAACTGGCGCTTTGGTTCAGCGTCATCCTGAATGTGAACCTCGCGATCTTGAACATGCTCCCGATCCCGGTGCTGGACGGCGGCCACATCGTCCTCGCACTGGTCGAGGCAGTGCGGCGCAAGCCGGTCAACATGCGGGTCCTCGAGATCATCCAGACGGGCTGCGCGGTGCTCATCATCGGTTACATCGCTTACATCAGCTTCTTCGATGTCGGCGATTTGCTGGGCGAAAAGCGCGGCAAAGAGGAAGCGCCCGCCGCCCAGGCGAGCCCGACGCCGTAGCGTCGCGCACGGCGTTTTCAAAGCGAAGCGTTCGTGCTTTGCTATCTTCCGCCATGAGCCGGCTCTCTTACTGCGACGATCTTTTGCATTACCGGCGCCGATTGTCGCGCGAAGTGATGGTCGGCTCGGTGGGTGTGGGTGGCGCGAACCCGATCCGCGTCCAGTCGATGATCACCTGCGATACGATGGACACCGAGGCCTCAATCGCGCAGACGATCGAGCTCGCGCAGGTCGGGTGCGAGATCGTGCGCATCACCGCGCCGACGGTGAAAGACTCGGCCAATTTACAGCACATCGTGGCGGGGCTGCGCGCGCGCGGGTGCGAGGTGCCGATCGTGGCCGACATCCATTTCAAGCCGGAAGCCGCGATGGAGGCGGCGAAGTGGGTCGAAAAAGTTCGGATCAATCCCGGGAACTACGCCGACTCAAAAAAATTCAAGATCATCGAGTACACCGACGATCAATATGCGGCCGAGCTGGAGCGGATTCGCGCCCGCTTCACCCCGCTCGTCAGACTATCTCAGGATCGCGGGATCGCGATGCGGATCGGGACCAACCACGGCTCGCTCAGCGACCGGATCATGAATCGCTACGGCGACACGCCGCTCGGGATGGTGGAAAGCGCGCTCGAATTCGCGCGCATCGCCCGCGAGCTGGATTATCACGCGCTCATCTTTTCGATGAAATCGAGCAACCCCAAGGTGATGATCGCGGCCTATCGGCTGCTCGTCGCGCGCTTGCTGGAAGAGGGCGCGGATTGGAATTACCCGATCCATCTCGGAGTGACCGAGGCCGGCGAAGGCGAAGACGCGCGCATCAAGAGTGCGATCGGGATCGGCTCGCTCCTGAGCGACGGGATCGGGGACACGGTTCGCGTTTCCCTAACGGAGGACAGCATCCACGAAATCCCGGTGGCGCGGGCGCTGGTCGAGTCTGTAGCGGCGGTCTGTGACCGCCGTGG
>JBDTCM010000409.1:0-2735 GCA_039923575.1 Chthoniobacterales bacterium | reverse complement strand
CCGCGACCGACTTGGTCGCACCGCACAAGAGCTTGCGCGGATGTATGCCCAAGCAGCCTAACGCCTAACAAAAAGAGCCATGTCCATCATCAACTACGCCAGTCGGGAAATTCAGTTCAAGATCGTTTACTACGGGCCCGCGCTTTGTGGTAAGACGACGAACCTCGCCTATATCCACGAGCGCATCAGCCCGTCCAATCGCGGCGATCTTGTCTCGCTCGCGACCGCGGCGGATCGCACCCTGTTCTTCGATTTTCTGCCGCTCAACGCGGTTGTCATCAAGGGCTTCGTGACCAAGTTCCAGCTTTACACCGTGCCCGGCCAGGTGATCTACAACGCCACCCGCCAGCTCGTCCTGCGGAGCGTTGATGGCGTCGTCTTCGTGGCCGATTCGCAGTGGGAAAAGATGGAGGAGAACGTCGAGAGCTTTCGCAACCTGGAGGAAAACCTCGCCCAGCAAAATATCTCGATCGACGAGATCCCCTACGTCGTGCAGTACAACAAGCGCGACCTCGGGAACACCGCTCCGGTCAACTACCTCGAGTTCCTCTTGAACAATCGCAAGAAGCGGGTGCAAAGCTTCGAGGTCGTTTCGAGCACCGGCCAGAACGTCTTCGCCTCGCTCAACGCCGTCTCGCAGATGCTCCTCCACAAATTCAGCAAAGCCGACGGGGCTCCCGCCGCCGCCGCGCCGCCCGTTGCCCTCCCGGTGGAACCTTCCGCTCCTAAAATCGCCACCCCCTCCCGGGTATGAACAGCATCCCGGCCCTAACGATCGAGAATGTCGCCAGCCTCGACGGCATCCTTGGTGACTTCCTGAAAAAGGCCGATGCCGATTTGACCGTCGTGATCGATCGCGGCGGCAATGTCATTTCGCAGTTCGGCGACGTCTCCGTCATGGACGTGACGATCATCGCGGCGCTCGCCGCGGGTTCCTTCGCCGCGACCAAGGAGCTGGCGCGCCGCATCGGCGAAGTCGAGTTCAACGCTCTCTATCATCAAGGCAACGGCAGCCACATTTTCATGAACTCGGTCGACGACGACACGATCATGATCACTGTTTTCGGGGGCCGCACCACCGTAGGTCTCGTCCGCTTTTACTCCGCAGCCACCGCCCAGGCGGTCTCGAAGCTGTTGCAGTCGCTCGATCGCAACGCGGGTCACGGCTTCTCCTTCAACGCCTCCGATATCACGGCCGCGCCGATTTTCGTGGATCGTTAGGCGGTTAATCAGTTTCATCGCCCCGCCCGAAGCGTCGAGGCCCGTGTTAGCCCGCAGCGGTTGCGCATTGCGGGCGATGCGGGAAATTCAACCGCACCAACTATGGCGGTTCAATTCAGGGATTATTACGAGACCCTCGGGGTGGCCAAAACGGCCAGCGCCGATGAGATCAAAAGCGCTTTCCGCAAACTCGCGCGCAAACATCATCCCGATATGGCCAAGGCCAGGGAGAAGGACGCGGCCGAGGAGAAATTCAAGCAGATCAACGAGGCCTACGAAGTCCTGAGCGATCCGGAGAAACGCTCGAAATACGATCAGCTTGGGGCGAATTGGAACCAGCCGGGCGGATTTCAACCGCCGCCCGATTGGGGACGCGGTGGAGCGGGGGGCGGCGGCTTCCGTCGTTCTGCCGGCGGCAACGGTGGCGGCGTCGAGTTCGAATTTGGCGGGACCGGGTTCAGCGACTTTTTCGAAGCCTTCTTCGGCGGAGGCCGTGGCGAGTCGGCCTTCGGCGGTGGTTTTGGCCGGCGACCGGCGACCGCCGAGCGCGGACAGGACGTGGAAGCCGATCTCATGGTCACGTTGGAAGAAGCTCTGCACGGGTCGACCCGGCAGGTTTCACTGCGCCGGAGCGACTCCGAAAAAGTGGAAACCTACCAGGTCAAGATCCCGCGCGGCGTGCATGAAGGCCAGCGCATTCGGCTGGCCGGCCAGGGAGAAGCGGGTTTGGGCGGCGGCACGAAGGGCGACCTCTTTCTGCGCGTCCGGCTTGCGCGTCACCCAGATTTTTCCGTCGAGGGCAATGATCTGATTTACGAAGCCAATCTCGAGCCTTGGCGGGCCGCGCTGGGCACGGAGATCGAAGTGCCGACCCTTGAAGGGGGACGGCGTTTGAAAATTCCCCCGGGCACGCAGGCGGGGCAGCGTTTTCGTTTCCGTGATCGCGGGCTGCCGACGGCGAGCGAGGGTCGCGGCAATCTTTATGTGGTGGCGCAGATCACGATCCCGAAAAAGCTCAGCGAAGCGGAGCGCGACCTCTGGCAGCGACTGGCCAAGCTGCACGGCGCTTGAAGAATGTGGGAGGGGCCTTTGCGCCCCGATGCGCCTCATCGCTCTATCGGGTCGCGGCACAAAGGCCGCTCGACAAGCCAGCCACTCTTCCATTAAGAAGACAAAATGAAAATTGCCCTTGGCTCCGATCACGCCGGCTTCCGTTACAAAGAGAAAATCAAAGAGCTTCTCATTTCGTTAGGGCATGAGGTCGAGGATTTCGGCACGACGAGCGAAGAACCGGTCGATTACCCGAAGTTTATCCGGCCCGCCGCGCAAGCGGTCGCGAGTGGCGAATGCGACCGCGGGATTGTTCTGGGCGGCTCCGGCAACGGCGAAGCGATCGCCGCCAACAAGGTGCGCGGCGTCCGCTGCGCCCTTTGCTGGAACGAGGAGACGGCTCGTCTCTCGCGCCAGCATAACGACGCCAATGTGCTGTCGTTAGGCGAACGCATGATCCCGGA
>JBDTCM010000408.1:0-4726 GCA_039923575.1 Chthoniobacterales bacterium | reverse complement strand
GGCGCACGGTGTCGAGGTCCCGCCGGGCGTGCTCCAAGACTTTATCCTGATGAACGGCCATTGGGAAATGGAGTGATGGAGTGATGGAGTGAAGATCCGACTGCTCCCCATTACTCCACCACTCCATTACTCCAAAGTTCCCTCACAACTGAATCTCATACCGCTTCATCTTATTATAGAGCGTCGGGCGCTGAATGCCGAGCAGCTCGGCCGCTTTCTTTTTGTTCCCGTGACATTGGGCGAGCGCGTCGAGGATGGCGTTGCGCTCCATGTCGTTGAGGGTGCGGGCCGGGCCACTCGTCTGCTGCGCGGCGCGTTCGGTCTGCTGCAACGCCACCGGCAGCCGCACTTCCGCGGGCAATTCCTTCACTGTGATCTGACCCTGCCGGGCGAGCACGACGGCGTATTCGATCGCGTTCTGCAGTTCGCGCACGTTTCCTGGCCAGCCGTATTCGAGCAATTTCTGAAACGCTTCCGAAGCAATCGTCGGCTCCGGCTTGCCGAGTTGTTGGGCAAAGCTTTTCAAGAAGGTCGCGACCAGGGGCGGGATGTCTTCCCTCCGCTCGCGCAGGGGCGGCAACTCGATTTGGAAGGTGTTCAGCCGATAATAGAGATCGGAACGGAGCCGGTTCTCGGCCAGCGCCTGTTGCACCGGGCGATTGGTTGCGGCCACCACCCGGAAATCGGCCTTCAACGTTTTCGTGCTGCCTAACGGGCGAAATTCCCGCTCCTGCAGGACGCGCAAAAAGCGCGTCTGCAATTCCGCCGGCATCTCGGAAATCTCGTCGAGGAAGAGGGTGCTCCCTTCCGCCTCCGCGATCATGCCGCGGAAATCATTCGTCGCGCCGGTGAAGGCGCCTTTCATGTAGCCAAAAAGTTCGCCCTCGATCATCGCCTGCGGGAAGGAGGCGCAATTCAATTTCACCATCGGCTTGTCCGCGCGCCGGCTCCGACTGTGAATGACGTTCGCGATCACTTCTTTGCCCACGCCGCTTTCGCCCGTGATGAGCACGTTCGCCTCAGATGGCGCCATCGCCGAGATGAGCTCGTCAATTTGCTGCATCACCTTGCTCTTGAAGATGGGCGCGAGCCGCGTCTCCGCCTGGGCCAGCCGCTTTTGCAGACGCTGCGTGGTCTCGCGCAGCTCGAGTGTTTCGCGCAGGAGCGACTGCTTCTCCAGCGCCTTCTCGACCAGGCTGAGCAGTTCCTCCGGCGCGTACGGTTTGCTGATAAAATGATACGCGCCGCGCTTGATCGACTCGATCGCGTTGTTCAACGAGTCGTGCGCGGTCAGGATGATCACCTGCGTGTCCGGATACTCCGCTTTGATTTGTTCCAGCATGTGCAGGCCGTCGGCATCCGGCAGTTGCAGGTCGAGGAGGACGAGCGCGGGCTTCTTGCTCTCGAGCAGGCGCATGCCGGCGGAGGCATTGGCCGCCACTTCCGGATGATAACCGTGCCGGCCTAACAATGCCCCAAGCGTCATCAGAATGGGGCGCTCATCGTCAATAATTAGGATGCGTCGGTTTTCAGCGCTCATTGGGGAAAAAATTGGAGCGGCGGTCGACGACCGCCAAATGGGCCGTTGTCATGGCAGCCGGTTCGGCGGTCACAGACCGCCGCTACAGGGAAGGGAAACAGTGGTCTCCAGGACCGAGGCGGCTGGATCGAATTGAACCCGGTATTGACCATCATGCGCCTCGAAAATACCGCGGGCGCGGAAGAGGCCAAGACCATAATGACCGCTCCGCACCTGTTGCAGGGGGCGTGCGCCCCAATTCTCCGTCGCGCCGTTGAGTTGCTTCTTTGGTTCGCGCAGGCGGAACTCGACCGTTTTACCCGTCGCCCGGGTCTCGAAAACCAACGGCCCTTCCGCGCGCCCGTGCGTGCCCGCGTTGGCAAAGAGCTCGATAAATGCTTCCTGCAAAAGTTGCGGATCGATCTCCAGCATTTCCTGGCCTAACGACATTTTCCATTCGATCCCGGCGGATTGTTCCGGTTGCTCGAGATTCAGTTTGGCGCGCAGATCTTCCGCGAAATCCGCCGCCGGGTAGCTCATCAGTTGCGGCCGGACTTTGGCCAGGTTGGCGGAGAGCTCTTGCAGGTGCGCATTCAATTCGCCCGTCATTTCGCGCAACCGCTTGATCTCTCCGCTCGCTTCTGGATCCTGGATGATTTCGCCGAGGAAGGCGGCCTGCAATTCGACCGCGTTGAGATGATTGCGCAGGTCGTGGTTGAGTTGGCTGACGAACTTCGTCACCTCTGGCCACAAAATGTTCGGTTCTGCTGGCGCCATGAGAAGGACGCGAAGGGCACTTCGCGGAAGATGTCGAACCTAGTGCACTCTCTCGGATAAAGCGAGTTGTAGCCGGGGGCGTTAGCCCTTCTTCTCCTCGCGCTCCTGCTCTTCCTTGTCTTTCGCGCCTTCCTTCTCGTCATCCCAACCGATCTTGCGTCCCTTGTTCTGCTCCTCGAGCCAGGCCATCAGCGGCTGGAAATATTGCACCATCGCGCGGGTCGAGAGATCCTCGCCCGTCGCTTCCTTCAAGACCTTGCGCCAATCCTCCGTGCCGCCCTTTTCCAGAATATTCTCGAGCCACGCGCCGACTTCCTTGTTCCCGGCGTAATTACAGGATTGCGGCGGCTGATGGAGAATTTTCCTCGCGATATAATCGTGCAGCTGAAATTTCAGCACGGTCGCGAAAGCGTAGTTGTGGTAGTAGGCGGGTGCGTCGTTGATGTGCGTCTTGGTCGCGTAATCGGCCCATTCCTCACCGCGCTTTTCCGGCGGCTCGACGCCCTGGAATTCGCTCACGTATTTCCACCAGCGATCGTTCCATTCATCTGGATCGAGGTGATGCGCATAGATGTCCGCTTCCCAATGCGTCATCGTGCCGGAGGCGAAAAAGATGAACGGGACGGAGCGCGCGAGCGCGTCGTCGAGCAGGAAGGCCGTTTTGTCCGTCTTGAAGTCGGCCGGCAGAATTCCCTTCGCCTGCAGGTAAGGCACCTGGCTCGAGGCGAGTGCAGCCAACTCACCGATGCCTTCATGGAATCCTGGGTTCGCGCCGATGCGCAGGAGCATCGGCACCTCTGGCCGGGTGTAGGCGGCAAAGTAATGGCCATGCCCGAGCTCGTGGTGCGCGGTGAAAAACCATTCCGAGTTCGGCTCGATGCTTTGTAAAGAGCGGATGTCCCACTCCAGGTCGATGTGCCAGCAGGAGGCGTGCGTATTTTTCTTCCGCGGATTGCCCGCCGGCACCCGATACAGGTCGGACTTGATCCAGAAGCCGCCCGGCAGCGGGTTGAGGCCGAGGCCGACGTAAAATTCCTCCGCCGTTTTCGCGATCCATTCCGCCGTCTTCCCCTTGAAATACGGATCGAGGTCCGCGGACTCGACCAGTCCCGTCCAGTTTTGCGCCCAACGATTATTCAACCAATGCGCCGGGATCTTGTTCGGGACCGGCTGATGATATTTTTCCGCGAGCTTGTATTTCACCCAGGTGTGCAGTTGCAGATAAAGGGGACGCAGGTCCTTCATGAACTGCTCGTTCATCTTCAGCATCTCATCCGCCGTCATCCCGTAGGCGGCGACCTGGAGAGAAAAATAATCGGGATAGTTCACTTCGCCCGCCACGCCGTTGCGCAGGTTGCGCAGGATCATGAGGGGCTCTTTCAAGGTCGGGCCGATTTCCTTCGACGCTTCCCAGACCGCCTTTCGTTTTGCGAGATCGGTGCTCGAGGTGAGCAGGTTGTCGATCTCGTTCGCCGTGATCGGCTTTCCATCGAGCTTGAATTGGAAACTGTTCAGGAGCGAGGCCTGCTTGGTCTCGCTTGCGATTCTCCGGGTGACGAGCAACGGATTGGTCATGGGTCCCTCGCCCGCGTTCAAGAGCACCTGCTTGAGTTCGCGGACGGTCAGCGGCTGTAATTCCGCGCTGCGCTGCAACAGTTCGCGCGTCTGCTTGATCACTTCGGGGTTGCCGTTGAAGGCAGCATAGGCCTGGCCGGCGGCTTCGGAGGCAGCGTCGTGCGCGGGCGTGACATCGGTGACCGCTTTCCATTGCGCCTCGCTGTTCACTTTGTAGAGCGCCTGATAGCTCGAGTTCATCAGGGTGAGGAAGCGATCGGCCTGTTCCTGGATTGGCGTCGTCTTGCCCGCCGGCGCGGGCGCGGGTGCGCCCCAAAGCGGGAGCGGCAGAATCGTTAGGCAGAGGGCGACGGCAAGAGATCGGAAGCAATGCATGGCCGCACCTCTAAACTGGCCGCGTTGGCAGGGCAAGCCGCCGGCGCAAGCATTCGGAACTCCGCTTACCGTGTGCGTCGATCCAACGATGGAGGGACGACCTCCGTGTCGTCCGTGTTTCAACCGTTATTGGGGAACCAATCACGGACGGGACAGAGCCCGTCCCTCCAATCACCAGCGCAGGAGATTCATCTCGCCCTGGTGTGGCCAATCTGCGACTGATTCCACCAATCCGGCGCGCACCGGATTTTGCACCACGTAATCCCATTTCGCATCATAGCTTTCGCCGCGTCGTAATTGCGTGTCCCAGAAGTGCCGCTGCCAGATCGGTCCCTCGTCCGGCTGCAGCCAGCGTCGCGCTGTAAACGATTTCCAGTAATTCATCCAGCGCGGAAGCGGTTGCGGTCGAACTGCGGCCAGCGCGCAGAAGAGGTGGATGTGATCCGGCATGATGACATAACGACCGACCATCCATTCATC
>JBDTCM010000407.1:0-6796 GCA_039923575.1 Chthoniobacterales bacterium | reverse complement strand
ACGGTTCCTTTGTCGATCGCGAGGGCGATGGCGGCGAGGATGATCCCGGTATAGATCGGGTGGCGCACGATGCCGTAGGGGCCAGTGTCGATGATGTGGTGATCGGCTTTTTTCGTGACGAAGGCGGACCAGAGTTTGCCCAGATGGATGCGCGCCCACCAAGCGAAGGCAAAGCCAGTCAGGCAAAGCATGGCCATCGCCCAACCGGCGCTGGTCGGCAGGACCCAGAGGCGTAACGGCCCGTTGTAGCGGCCCGTCCGGAAAGCGAAGAGGAGGATGAACCCGGCGATCGTGAGCAGGCGATAAGGCAGTTGCGCTGCGATGCTCGCCCGTGATTGGGCGCGGCTCGACCAGGCCGCGGCCAGTAGCCACGAAAGCGCCCATGCAATCCAGATGACATGACAGGCGCTTGCCGGATCGATTCTCGATATCATTTCCCGGGAAACACTTGGCACGATTTCGCGGTGCGGCAAGGACTGGAAGCGGGGCGCCTGCTTACAAGGAAGGTTGGACCAATAGGATTTCCAGCCACGGATGAACACGGATTAAACACGGGTTCGGAAATGGTTTTTCTCTGTGTAAATCCGTGTTCATCCGTGGCTTCTCAACAATGCCGGGTAAGTCATGGCTTTCCGGCCTCTCAACGAAGATGAATGCGCTGAGGACAGCCCCGAAAGCTTTCGGGGCTACACCGCGGAAATCGATGCGCTGAGGACAGCGCACGCTACAACGCTTCCTCTCGGAGCGATGCGAAGGTTATCCGGAAGCTTCTTTTGGCAATCGCTCTAGAGACACGGACGGGACGGAGCCCATCCCTCCAGGCGGCATGCGGGGCGCTTCCCTACAATGTTGGCTCTTCGGCGTCAGGCGCCGGCGGGATGACGGCGGAGCGGAGTTCGTCGATGTCGAAGGGTTTGAGGAGGATCGCGTCGACGTCCATCCGCTGGAAGGCGGCGCGGAGGTCCTCGGTGATCTGCGCGGACAGGACGATGATTTTGCCCGGGATGTGGCGTTGCCGAATCTTCCCGACCAGCTCGAGGCCGGTGAGGTTGGGCATTTTTTGGTCGACAATGATGGCATCGTAATGCTCGGAACGATCCTCGAGTTTTTCCAGGGCGGCATAGCCGTCCTCGACGCTGAGCACTTCATAGCTCGGGCCGGAAAAGACGTATCGGAGCGAAAATGCCACTGCCGGTTCGTCGTCGACCGTCAGGATTCTTAACGGTGCTGCCATGGTCCCTGCCTCCATAAGCAGCAATGCTTATGCCGGAGACGGGCCGAGGAAGCGGCTGGTGCATTTTTGGTCTGCCGGGCGGGTGCGGCCGCCTGGCGAACAAATCTGGCAAGCGGTGCGCTCGCCCTACACGCTAGCGGAGGAAAACGACGTAAAGGAGGGCGCCCAGAGTGACGAGCACGCCAATGATCTGGGTGAGGACTTTTGCGTCGATGGAGCGGGAGGCAGGGAGTGCGTTAAATGAAGAAGTGCAATGCCGACAATGGCTCCCAACGGTGGAAAGGGCGTAGCCGCAGGTGGGGCAAGGTTCCAATGGCATTTCTATCATTCGCAGAATCTCCGCTTTTAGCGAGGCGGGATGTCATCGGGCTCCCAGTTCCCGGCAGCAGAAGCGGCGGCGAGATGGCCGACGGTGGCGCGAAGTTCGTTAAGGTCGAAAGGCTTGGGGAAGATGGCATGGACCTTCAGCCGATCGTAGGCGGCGCGCATCTCGGAGGTGAGGTGCGCCGACAGGACAATGATTTCGCCGGGAATGTTGCGTTGCCGGATCGCTTCGACCAACTCCACACCGCTGAGATTGGGCATTTTCTGGTCGACGATAATGACATCGTAAACGCTGGCATCGGCCTCGAGATTGGCGAGGGCCTCATCGCCGCTCGCGACGCAGAGCACTTCGTAGCGCGGCTTGGGAAAGACGAATTTCAGCGACAGCGTGACCGAAGCCTCGTCGTCGACCGTCAAAATCCGGCACGGAGTCGCCATGCTCATACCATGCTGGAAGCAGTGCCTGTGCCCGCGCCGGTCGCAGAAAAAGGGTCCGCCCGGTTCGGGCAGGCGAGCCCGGCAGTTGGCTGGGCTTCCAGTCCGGGCGGGAGGTCCTCACCATTGCCGTTTTCCTTCGGCCTGGATTTGCTGGAGCAGCTCGGTCTCGGCCCGGGCCAGGTCGTGAAAGAAAGCGGCGCCAGCCTGCAGGGCGTCGGGATATTTCTGGAAACGTTTGCGCAGTTGTCTGGTGGCCCGGTCGTAGAAAAAGCTGATGTCTTCGTCGAGATTTGGGACGATCAGCAGGTCGCTCAATTTCTCGAGGTGAGCGAGCTGGCTCACTCCGCCGCGCAAGGCCGACTCTCGCGCGCGCAGGGCGTTGAGGGTCTTGACGTCGAGCAATTCCAAGCCGCCGGCCTGGAGCAACGCGGTCACGTCGGCGGCGCTGTAATCGGAGGAGAAGCCCACCGGACGCAGCGGCGGCATCTCGCCCGCGGCAAGGGCGCGGCGAAACTCGGCGGCACGTTTGTCCTGCAACGCGGCCTGTTCCTGACTGCTAACGATGGAAACTTTGGCGGTTTCCTCGAGCGACTGCAGGATCTGGTCGCGCCGTCGCGCGTCCTGCTGGTGCTGCTGGTAGCCGGTGAGCCAGAAGGCGGCGTAGGCGCCGAGAAAGACGAGGAGGAGCTCGGCTGCCCAATGGCCGAGTTGCGTGAGAAAGGGGCGGGCCGGTTTCGCCTCGGACATGGGCACATTATCTCATCGCATTGAGCAGCGAGGCAATCGGTGTTTTGCAAGGTTTCGAGAAGCCTTCGCGTTTGGCGGGCGCGGCCGGTCTGCGTATATTTGATCCATGTCAAAACCCAACTCGACACTCACGCCCGATCCCATTCTCCAGGTCGCTTTCGGTTTCTGGTCGTCCAAGGTGCTCCTGACGGCGGTCGAGTTCTGCGTTTTCACCCGGCTCGCGGAGCGGTCCATGACTGGCGCGCAACTCGGCCAGGCGCTGCGCTTGCATCCGCGCGCGATCGAAGATTTTTTTGACGCGCTCGTGGCGATGAAATTCCTCGAACGCGAAGACGACGGGCCGGCCGCAAAGTATTCCAACACGCCGGCGACCGCGCTTTATCTCGATGAAAAAAGTCCGCGCTACATCGGCGGCATCCTCGTGATGCTGAACGCACGGCTTTTCAAATACTGGAACGATCTGCCGGAGGCATTGCGCACGGGCAAACCGCAGAACGAGGTCAAGCACGGGGAGCAGGGAATCTTCGAGGCGCTTTACGCGGAGCAGGCGAAGCTGGAGCAATTCCTCGGCGCCATGACCGGTCTTTCCCGGATCAACTTCGAGGCGTTCGCGGCTAAGTTTGATTTTTCAAAGTTCAAAACCCTCTGCGATGTCGGTGGCGCGACCGGCCTGCTCTGCATCGAGGTGGCGAAGAAGCATCCGCATCTGAGTTGTATCTCGTTTGATCTGCTGCCGGTCGCACCGATCGCGCAACGGCACATCGCGGCCGCGGGCTTGAGCGATCGCATCACGACCGCGGCGGGTGATTTTTTCGCCGACCCGCTCCCAAAAGCAGACGTGATCACGATGGGAATGATCCTGCACGATTGGAACCTGGAGAAGAAGATGCATCTCATCCGCGCGGCCTACGACGCGCTGCCGCCAGGTGGCGCGCTGGTGGCGATCGAGGCGTTGATCGACGACGCACGGCGCGAAAATGTTTTCGGATTGCTCATGTCGCTCAACATGCTGATCGAGTTTGGCGAGGCGTTCGATTATTCGGGCGCGGATTTCCGGAAGTGGTGCGAGGAAGTGGGCTTCCAGCGTTTCGAAGTGATCCACCTCGCCGGTCCGTCGAGCGCCGCCATCGCCTACAAGTAGGCGCGATGTTTCTTCCCCCGCCGCCGCGAAACCATTTTGGAACTCGCGCAAGACGGGTGAGTGTGGGTCGTTATGGGAAATAGCCAAGGCAGAGACAACGTCAAGAAACGCGCCTCACGTCGCAAGAAAACGGAGCGCCTCGCCGCCGCCAAAGCGAGCAAGAAGAAGGCAGCGGCCAAGTAACGCGCCCGGTCGTTTCGTGAAATCCGGATCGCGATGGCAAAAAAAGATCCAGAGCGCGGCCGGCGCGCCCGGCTCCTCGTCCTGGTGGATGAATCGAATGTCGGCAGCTCGGTGCGAACCGCGGGGCGCGGGCTCGATTGGTTAAGGCTGCGCGAATTTCTCGCCGGCGCCGAGACTGGGCGCGACTTGATCGAGATGGTGGTGTATGCCGGTTTGCCGCCGGCGATTCCGCTTTGGCAGGACGAGCGGGATAAGAAGAACAAGTTTATCTACTGGCTGCGCTCCAATGGCTTCCTGGTCGTGACCAAAGATGGTGCGCCCGCAGAGGAAGGTCATTACAAGGCGAACGTGGATGTGATGATGGCGATCGACGCGCTCGAGTTATCCGTCGAGATGAACCCGGACGTCGTCATTCTCGTCAGCGGCGACGCCGACTTCGCCTACCTCGCCACCAAGTTGCGCCGGGGCGGGATTCGCGTGGAAGTGGCTTCGGTCACGCAGAATCTCGGTAGCGTTTTGAAGTCCGCGGCCAATGCGGTGATCGATCTGGCGCCGTTGTTCCGGACCTTTGAGTTAATGCCGGTAGCGGATTCGCCGGCGCCGCGCCGCAAGCGCCCGTAAGTCGCGATCGGGCGCGCACGGGCACGCGCACTCGATTTTTGTATGCGGCATAGGGGGGAACGTGGGACAATCCTTGCTCGCACAAGGACCATTCCATGAAACCTGCTCTTCGACTCACCACTTTGCTCTTTCTCGCCGCCGCCGGGCTAGCTCTCGCGCCCGCCGCGCTTGCTGTCAGCCCGCCGCCCGACGGCGGCTACGCCAATGGCAACACCGCCGAAGGGACCGACGCGCTTCTCAATCTCGGGATCGGAGCCAACAACACAGCCCTGGGCAACACCGCGCTCCAGAACAACACCATCGGCAATTACAACACGGCCACGGGCGGCAACGCGCTGCTCTCAAACATCAACGGCAATGCCAATACGGCCACTGGCTTTAACGCGCTTTCCGCCAATACGATTGGGAGTGCCAATACCGCGCAGGGCAAGGATGCCCTTATTGCCAACACGGCCGGGTCGATCAACACCGCCCTCGGGAACACTGCGCTCTCCAACAATACCACCGGGAGCGGCAACACCGCCACCGGCACCAATGCGCTGGCCGGCAATACCGCCGCCAACAACAACACCGCCAATGGCTTTGCGGCCCTCATGACAAACACGGTCGGCGCCAACAATACCGCCCTTGGCACGAGTGCGCTGCTCAATAACAGCACCGGCAGCGGCAACATCGCAGTGGGTTACCTGGCCGGCTCCTACTTAAGCACCGGTGATAACAATATCGATATCGGAAACCTCGGTGTGGCGGGCGAGGCGGGTAAGATCCGAATCGGCACCAAGGGCAGTCATAACACGACCTATATTGCGGGCATCTTTGGGTCAACCGTCGCCGCTGGAGCAGCAGTCATGGTCGATAACAAGGGGCATCTCGGCACGGTGACTTCGTCAGGGCGTTTCAAGGAGGCAATCAAGCCGATGGATAATGCGAGTGAAGCACTCTTTTCCCTTAGACCGGTGACTTTTCGTTATAAGAAGGAATTCGACCCCGCCAGCCTGCCGCAATTTGGCCTTGTCGCAGAGCAGGTCGCTGCCGTTGATCCCGACCTGGTGGCGCGCGACGAAGCCGGTCGGCCTTACACGGTGCGTTATGAAGCAGTTAACGCCATGTTGCTTAACGAGTTTCTCAAGGAGCATCACAAAGTGCAGGCCCTGGAGCAAGATGTGGCGGAGCTGAAGTCAGCCCTCAAAGCGCAGGCTGAGCAGATCCGCAAAGTCAGCAACCAGATCGAGCAGACGAGGCCGTCAGCTCAGTTGGTCACGACTCAGTGACGGCGTCATCTTAAAATCGGCCCGGAGTTCGCCGCCTGCTGCGATCTTTTGGATGTCGTCTAAAGAGTCAGGTAAGGAACCTCCGCGAAGTCGAGGGGGGAGCGGAATTGGGGTCGTATGCGACTCCACTCCAGCCCCGCAGAATGTCAAAGTGTTTAGACGTGGCCCTGATTCCCTTCCACTCTGCCAAACCTATTTATTCGACAGCCCCGTTAGGCGGTTTGGAAAGGGTGATCATCGGTAGGCATAAAAATAGATCATTGCAGGTACTGGAAGGAGAGCGGTCAGGAGAATCGCAACAATGCCAATCATGCGAGTATGCCGGTGAAGCGCCACGAGAGCTTGCAAGAGCCTTGAACGGGCCTCCGGATACACGCGCCCGACAAGCACGGCACCTTCAGATAAAGCAAGAATCAGCACGAGTAGATCCCCGCCATAATCCAACGTGGTGGCGATGAAAGTTCCGAGCATCATCCGCGGTGGAAAGTCGCTTGGCTTCATATCGGGCAGGTGCAAGCTGATACTGATCCGGTGCCCGTAGTACTGCATTAAAGGCACCGCCACAATGCCGACGGCGTAGTAGAGTCCAATCCAAGGAAGCGACTGGAGTCGGATCGCGCGATAGAGAGCAAAGCAAAACGCGCACGCCAGAAGCCACCAGCTGACCCACAAAATACTGTTGAATATCAGGAACGTGGTGATCACGGAGTGCCTAGACTTTATGGCTGAGCGCGGGGTGTGAACGCGCGAACTGGGGGTTGAAAAGGAGAGTGTGTTTGCCGTTCATATTAATCGCGGGCTACTCGCCTTTTTGAGGTGGAGCAGAGCCGCACCAAC
>JBDTCM010000406.1:0-2634 GCA_039923575.1 Chthoniobacterales bacterium | reverse complement strand
GGAGCATTTCCTTCTCGCGGTCGCGATCGGGGCGGCGCTCACCGTCATCCTCGCCACCCGCCTGGGGTTTCCGATTTCGACAACCCACGGATTGATCGGCGCGATCATCGGCAGCGGACTCGTGGCCGTTGGCGGCGCGGTAAATCTTGCGGCCCTCGGGAAGGGCTTCGTGCTGCCGCTGCTCCTCGGTCCGGTGCTGGCAATTCTGTTGGGAGCGGTCCTTTATTTCATCATGCGCAGCACGCGGCTCGCGCTCGGCATCACCAAAGAGTGGTGCGTCTGCGTGGGTTGCGAAGAGCGGGTCATCGCGCAGCCGCAGCCAGCCTCCATCCTCACGCTGCGAGCGGAGTTGCCGGCGCTCAGTCTCACCGTCGATGAAATGGAGAACTGCGAAGAACGCTACGCTGGCTCGATGCTCGGCATCGGCGCGCAGCAACTGATGGACGGCGCGCATTTCGTGAGCGGCGGCGTGGTCAGTTTCGCGCGCGGCTTGAACGACACGCCCAAGATCGTCGCGCTCCTCCTGCTCCTGCCGGCGCTCGATCTGCGTTGGGCATTTTTCGCCGTCGCAGCGGCCATGGCGATTGGCGGCTTGCTCCACTCACGCCGCATCGCCGAAACGATGAGCCACAAGATCACCGCGATGAATCACGGCCAGGGATTCTCGGCCAACCTTGCCACCGGAATTCTGGTCATCATTGCCAGCCTCTTCGGATTGCCGGTTTCGACGACGCACGTTTCGGTCGGCTCGCTTTTCGGCATCGGGGTCGCGACCGGCCAGGCCAATTCGCGCGTCATGCGCAACATCGCGCTCTCCTGGATCGTGACTCTGCCGTGTGCAGCGCTCCTCAGCGCGGGAGCGTATCTTCTGCTCCGCCACCTATGAACCTGACCGCGAGCAACGGTTTTGCGCGGAAACTGGCCGAGCATTCGCTCCCGCTGCGGCACACGAAGACGGAGATATTGCAGATCAACGTCGGCAAGCTCTGCAACCTCACCTGCATCCATTGCCACGTGAACGCCGGACCGAAGCGGAAGGAGATCATGACCCGAGAAACGATCGACCGCGTGATCGACTGGCTCGCCAAAACCGACATCCCGACGGTCGATCTCACCGGCGGCGCGCCGGAAATGATTCCCGACTTCAAGTATTTCGTGGAACGCCTGAAATCGCTCACCCCGCCGCGACACATCATCGACCGCTGCAACCTCACCATCCTGCTCGAGCCCGGGTTCGAAGATTACGCGCAATTTCTCGCCCTTCACCAGATCGAGATCATCGCGTCGATGCCCTGCTATTCGCCCGAGAACGTTAACGCCCAGCGCGGCGAAGGCGTTTTCGATGGCAGCATCAAGGGGCTGCAACTTTTGAATTCGTTAGGCTACGGGATCGATCTCGCGCTCCCACTCCATCTCGTCTACAATCCAAACGGCGCCTTCCTCCCAGGTCCGCAGGCGGAACTGAAAGCCGATTACAAACGCGAGTTAAAAGATCATTTCGGAATCGTCTTCAACCAACTCTTCACCATCACCAATCTCCCGGTCGCGCGTTTCGCCTCCTGGTTGAAGAACAACGGCAAGCTCGCCGACTACATGGCGGTGCTGAACGACGCCTTCAATCCCGCGACCGTGCACGGCCTGATGTGCCGCAACACGATCAACGTCAGTTGGCAGGGCGAAGTCTTCGACTGCGACTTCAACCAGATGCTGAAAATGCAATGGCGCGACCACGACCGCGCCCTCAGCCTCTGGGACATCGACCCGGCTGACGTCGAGCATCGCGAGATCCAAACCGGCGAGCATTGCTTCGGCTGCACCGCCGGCGCCGGCTCCAGCTGCGGCGGCGCGCTGGTGTAGCTGGTGGGTTGAATTGCCGCCGCTCGCAGTTACACTCGGCAGGGCAATGGAGTTTGCCTTCCCGCGACGGGAGAACCGCATGAGCTGATGACTCCTACTGCTGCTTCGGATATAGAAGCGACGGTCGGAGTTTTTTTATGCTCACTTATCTTTGGATCATGTTTGGCGGTGCGCTCGGGACCGGCGCGCGTTTTTGGGCGTCGGGCCTGGTGGCGGAACGAATGGGCGAGACCTTTCCGCTCGGGACCTTGTTTGTGAATGTGACCGGCTCGTTTGTGATCGGTTTTTTCGCGACCATGACCGATGCGGGCGGACCGTTTCTGGTCAGCCCGCGGGTGCGGCAGTTCGTCATGATCGGAATCCTCGGCGGCTACACCACGTTTTCCTCTTTCAGCCTGCAAACGCTCGAGCTGGCGCGCGATGGTGACTGGTTTCGGGCAGGGTTGAATTCTGTCCTCTCGTTGGTCTGTTGTCTGGTGGCGGTCTGGCTCGGCCGGAGCGCTGCCCTCATCTTGCTGCCTCGTTAGGCTAATTCATTATGCAACTTCCGGAAGACGCCCTTCTCCTCCGCATCTACATCGGCGAAAGCGATCGCTGGCAGCATCAGCCGCTCTACGAAGCGATCGTGCTGAAGGCGCGCGAACTGCACCTCGCCGGCGCGACGGTGTTGCGCGGGCCGATGGGCTTCGGCGCGGCCAGCCGCATTCACACCGCGAAAATTCTCCGGCTCTCGATGGATCTGCCGATGGTCATCGAGATCGTCGATACCGAGGAAAA
>JBDTCM010000405.1:0-9791 GCA_039923575.1 Chthoniobacterales bacterium | reverse complement strand
ATCGAGATTTGCGAAAACCAGGGCATTAATCAGCAAGCCGCCAACGACAGAGCTGCCAGGCTGACAGCCCTCCAGCTGCATGAACTCGGGATCCCTTTGGAGGGAAACGTCGTTCAGCATCACGACTGGACGGGGAAAAATTGCCCGGCGTTGCTGCGAGGAACACCAGACGGCTGGACCGACTTCCTGCAAATGGTCAGTGACTATTATTCAAAGACTCTGGAGGCTCCGCCGGAAAATAATCATGCAGCACCACTCGATTTGTTCGTTGCGAAGGATGTGGAAGAAAGTAAGGATGGCACCCTCGCCCAAAATGGCATTCTCTCGACAGAATTTGGGGGAGGAGCGGAAACCGGAATGCGTAGCGCGTATGGCGGGACGATCGATCCGAATGAACCCCAGGCGTCGCTGCCCGCCCGGTTACCGCGATCGAAACGGCAGATTCAGGTTTCGAATCCGTCGAGCGGTCGCAGCGTGATTTGCCTCGTCAACGACGTCGGTCCCTGGAACATCCATGACAGTTACTGGGAGCATGGCAGCCGTCCGGCAGCAGAAGCCCAATTCGAGAACCATCAAGTAGCGGAAGACCGCCACGTTCCCAGTAATCGCGCAGGCTTGGATCTGACGCCCGCAGCGATGCTTGCTCTGGGAGTTAGTGGAGCGGTCAACACGCGGCAGGTGACGGTCAATTGGCAGTTTGTGTAGGTCTTGGGGTAGAAAGAAGACTGGTCTCAAATAAGGAAAAATTACAATGCACACGTTTCTTAAGAATCGCTTATCGCTGATTGCAATACTCGGCTTTGTTTTTCTGGGGTGTTCGGCGGTAGAGGCCGGCCAGCCGATTACTCCCGTTGCCGTGTCTGGGCAACAAGCCGTAGGCACCGATGTGGCGTATGACTACTTCCAAGCATCGGTTGTCTCGCCGGGACTAAATGAGGCTGGACAAGTGCAGTTCCTCGCACACCTCAAAGGCATCGGTGTCAACATGAGTAATGATACCGCGGTTTTTGCGGGAGGACTCGGCACCCTTCAACTTGTCGCTCGACAGGGAGATCCGGCCGCTGGATTTCCTGGCCGAACCTACGCGGGAGGATTCAGCGTCTGTGGCTTGAATGTTTCGGGCGAAGTACTTTTCAATAGCGGTTTGGATGACGGAAACCAGGCATTTTTCGTGGGCTTACCTGGCACTCTCCAAGTACTCGCTGCGATCGGCGATGTAATCCCCGGCGCTCCAGGTCCTATCGATAACCTATCTATTGCCTCGATAAACGACGCTGGCCGGGCCCTTTTCGGAGCACTTTTTTCCGGGGATTGGTATTTCAGCCTAGTGGTGGGTGAACCGGGCTCCCTCTCTATCGCGGCCGAACCTGGCATGCAGGCTCCGGGCCGTCCTCCAGGAATAACGTTTACCCTCATAGATCTGCAGACTGCATCTCTGCAGGAGCAAGACCGGATATTGTTCCAGGCGCTGGATACTGGCGAGAACGTTAACCTTGGAATATACACGGGTTTGGCGGGCGACCTTGCCCTTCTAGCCCACAGTGGCGACCAAGCGGCCGGAACCGATCCCGGCGTAGCCTACGACATCGAGTCTTTAGCTGCCCAAGCCCTCAGCGCGTCTGGAACGGTAGCATTTGGGACATTCCTCACCGGAATTGGGGTGAACAACACGAACTGGAATGGTCTTTGGGTCGGCACTCCCGGTGCTGTTAGCTTGGTTGCAAGAGGCGGTATGCAAGCTCCGGGCGTGGAACAGGGCGTTGCATATGCGGGCGTCGACCCTCATCAAGGCTTCGGCCTTTATTTTGGTCCGGTCGTCAATTCATCGGGCCAGCTCGCATTTACCCAATATCTCACCACGACACCGGCGCAACAGGCGATGTGGGCTGGTCCGCCGGCTAGCCTACGGCTTGTGGCGCGCCAAGGACAGACGGCACCAGGATTGGCGCCCGGATAAACTTTCGGCGGAGCCGGCAATCAGGATGGCAATCCTTTCGGCAACACCTACTACATCAACGATGATAATTGCGCAGCGTTTACGGTTCAGATCGGAACGCGCTCATACAATGGGGACGATGCGATCTACGTTAGCAATCCCGATGGGGAGCTGGTTTACGTTACCAGATATGGAGATACCGTTGATTTGGGCAACGGGCAGACCGGCACGATCGGGGCCAATCCGACAGTACAAGGGTTCAACTCAACAGGGCAACTCCTGATACACGCCAGCCTATCGGACGGCTCGGACGGGATCTTCCTCGCTGATACTAACGCATCCGTGATCACGAGCACCCTGACGGCGGCCGGCAAGGTAGGCACCGCCTTTAGTTATCAGACCACCGCGTCCAACAGTCCGACAAGCTTTAGCGCAAGCGGCCTTCCTCCTGGTTTGAATCTCAACAAGACCAGCGGACTGATCTCCGGCACTCCAACCACGGCCGGCACGTTTCCAGCCTCGGCGAGTGCGACCAATAGCGCGGGTGAGGGCCCGACTTCGATTTTAACCATCACAATCTCAGCAACGCCGACGCCGACGCCCACACCTACTCCGAGCCCAACACCGACACCAACACCAACACCAACCCCAACGCCAACACCAACCCCAACGCCTACACCCACTCCCACGCCATCACCGAGTCCCAGCCCTTCGCCTTCGCCGAGTCCGAGCGCTTCACCCTCGCCGACTCCGTTTTTTCCCGGGCAATTGGCCAACATCTCCACACGATTGAGCGTGGGGACTGGTGACAACGTTTTAATCGGCGGATTTATCATCACGGGAACTGAAGCGAAGGAAGTCGTGGTGCGAGCAATCGGTCCTTCCCTGCCGCTGACCGGAGTGCTGGGCGATCCGGTGCTTGAGTTACATGATTCAACTGGCGCGACCATCGCAACTAACGACAACTGGCAGGACAGCGCGAATAAACAGGCGATCATCGATGCCGGGTTTGCACCGACGAATGAGAAGGAGTCAGCGATTTTAATGACGTTGGAGCCGGGCTCCTACACCGCGATTGTTCAAAGAGTTGGTGGGACGACCGGAATCGCACTGGTCGAAGTCTACGATCTGGATCGAACAGTCGACTCGAAGTTGGCCAATATCTCCACCCGTGGCGCGGTGCAAACGGGAGATAATGTGATGATCGGGGGATTAATCATCCTGGGCAGCACGAATACCGATGTGCTGGTGCGAGCGATTGGGCCGGAGTTGACGGCCTTTGGGGTCAACGGAGCGCTCGAGGATACCACCTTGGAGTTACACGATAAGAACGGAGCACTCCTAACTTCGAACGACGATTGGAAAGAAACGCAGCAGTCAGCCATCGCAGCGACTGGTCTTGCTCCGAAGGACGATCGTGAATCGGCGATCCTCATGACCCTCGCTCCCGACAGTTATACCGCCATCGTGCGCGGGAAGAATGGTACGACCGGTGTGGCTCTGGTGGAAGTTTACAATGTCAGCCCGCCGTAAAGCATGGCGCCGCTGACGTACGAGCCAACTGGCCATCGAGGAAAGCCGACTCAATTTACCCTCTTTCTCCGTTCCCGCATCGTCCAGGTGAATTGCGTATCTTGACTTGGGATTCGCCGGTTACGTTAAGGTAAGTAGTTAGGTCTGCCCCGAAGCGGCTCGGTTACGCCTTCGGCGAGAGTTTCCGCAGGATATTGCGCGCGAGATGCTCGTTGATCTCGTTGTGGCGCGGCACGGGTTGGCAAACTTTCGTGGTGGTGTTCTGATACCAATCGTGTTTCCCGCCGTGGCGGAGAAAGACAGCACCTTGCGCTTCGATCTTCTTGATCAAGTCGCGCCGCTTCACGCCAGCTCCAGCTCGGCATGCTGACGGACATTGGGGATGTTGCCGGAAGACAACTCTTTGTAGAGATCGAGCAGGTGTTCTTTCAGATCATCGAGCGAAGTGCCCTGCGTCATGTAGTCCGGGTATTTTTCAAGATACCCGAGCCACATGCCTTCATCTTGCCAGTAAGTGAACCCAGTCAAAGCCATGCCCGTATCCTATACGCGCGGTCGAATTCGGTCAATCATTGTGACGGGACCTCTGCACGTTGCTACTGAGCACGATGCCGGCTGACATAATCACATTGTGTTCTTTGCCTCGCTGATCGCGTTTATCCCGATCGCCGCAGCCATCAGTCGCGGGAGGAAACGAAGCCGCGGAAACGATTCTTGATTCTTCTGGCGGAGATGAATCCTACCCGGACTGCTCCGGCACGATGGCAGGCTTTCCTGTTTGCGCCGCATTCTGCCGGCTCTCGGCGAAGGCATTCATCTCTTCGATAATCTCCAGTTTGGGGCTGAAAGGAAGCGCGTGAAAGTCCCGTACTGCCGACGCCGGGAGCCTTTCCACATGCAGAGGCTCCAGTCGATTTCCTGGTCTTTATTCGGGTCGGTCATAATTACTCACCGGGCGAGGCTGATGAGTGTCCAGCGGGGCGCGTGACACAGCAGGCGGGGCGCCCGCGCTCCCCAGTATTGCGACCGCCACTCTGCAAAGCAAGCGCGGCGGCTTAGCAGCAACGAGCGTTCGCTCTCATGGAACTATCGAAGTACGTCCCTCTCAAAAACGGACGGCGGAACGCTGGGTGCGTTCCGCCGGTCGTAATTCTAACCTGACTTCAGTCTTACTTCGACGCCGCCGCGGTGTCGCGCAGGTTGCGGATCTTGTCGTGCGCGGTTTTTACCTCGGCGGATTGTCGGGTCACGATCTCTTTGATTGGCGCCGGCAGTTCTTCTTTCAGAGCGTCTTTGTAGGCGCTGACGGCCGAGTCTTCGCCGCGCTCGGCTTCGGCGAGGATGGCGTGACGGTCGCGATTGGTGACCGCGCTCTTGAGGTTGATTCAGGCGCGGTGCATCGAGCCGCTCACGCTGCTCGAATCTTCCGGGTTCGCGTCGCCCATCTTCACGACTTCGCCTTGCAGCTCGCCAGCGAACTTCGAGCGCTGCAGGGAGAACGTGTCGAACATGCTCTTCAGCTGCGGATCGTCCACGCCCTCGGCCGATTGCCTGAATCCTTCCTGACCGTCCTTCAGAGTTTCGATCAGGTTGTTCAATGTCGAAACAATTTCCTTTTTTTGGCTCATGCCATTAATTCGGATGCGAGCGTTGTTTTGCGTCCACACATCGCGGAAAAAATGCGCAACGGTTTCTGGTTTTTCCGAGGCAGCGTTTTTTGTCGATGGAACAAATTGTTAAAGGAAAAGACCTGACCAAACTGCGACGACCTCGGAAATGCGGCCGTATTTGATTTTTAATTCCGACCTTTCGAAGGGCGGATTGCGTTGCCCCCTCATCAATATTCGCAGCGGGCAGTTGCGCGCGCCGAGGCGTCGTCGAACTTTCTCGCCGTGTGCGCGCGGATTGTGTAGTTGTTCATTCCTGCCATGCGCCATCTGTTCCACAAGATTAGGAGCCGGGTGACAACGTCGATCGTGTCCCGCGCGATCTGGGTTGCTGCATGATTGCCGTATGAACGCCGAACAACAACGTCTCGAAGAAAATAACCAGCGCGAGGAGCACTGGCATCTTTGGGGCCCGTACCTGAGCGAGCGGCAATGGGGCACAGTACGCGAGGACTACAGCGCGAACGGCGACGCCTGGAATTATTTTCCACACGAGCAGGCCCGCTCCCGCGCCTATCGCTGGGGCGAGGATGGCATCGGCGGCATTTCCGATTTCAAGCAGCGGCTTTGTTTCGCTTTTGCTTTCTGGAATGGGCGCGATCCGATCCTGAAAGAACGGCTCTTCGGCCTGGCGGGTCCGCAGGGAAATCACGGCGAGGACGTGAAGGAGATTTTTTTCTTCGAAGACAATACGCCGACCCATTCCTACATGCGGATGACCTATCGTTACCCGCAGGCGGAGTTTCCCTATGCGGAACTCGTCAGGCAAAATGCGGCGCGCTCGAAGATGGAGCCGGAGTTTGAACTCTGGGACACCGGGGTGCTGCGTGAGGACCGGTTTTTCGACGTCACGATCGAGTACGCCAAGGCGGCCGAGGACGATATCCTGATTCGGGCCACGGTCACGAACCGCGGCCCGGAGGCGGCCGCGCTTCACCTCCTCCCGACGCTTTGGTTTCGCAATACCTGGAGTTGGGCCAAAGATCAGGCGCGACCAAACCTACGCGTCGGGGACGGTCATTCCGAAGTCCAGGCGGTGCTCGAAGCCAGCCACCCGTCGCTCGGGGAGTACCGTCTCGTCTGCGAGACGGCGGGAGCGCTCCTCTTCACCGAGAACGAGACGAACGTGCAACTGCTCTACGGCGTGCCGAACCAGTTCCCGCACGTCAAGGATGCTTTCCACGAGGCGATCGTTAGGGGAAACTCCGCGGCGGTCAATCCGGAGCGCATGGGAACGAAGGCGGCCGCGCACTACCAGTTCGCGCTCGGCCCGGGGGACTCGCGCGCGGTCCGCTTGCGTCTGCAACGGATCAAGGAGCCGGCGGTCCATGCCTTCGGCGATTTCGACGCGACCTTCGCGCAACGCCGCCAGGAAGCGGATCAATTTTACCATGCGCTCGCCCCGAGCTGCCTGAGCGAGGAACATCGCCTCATCCAGCGCCAGGCGCTCGCCGGCATGCTCTGGACGAAGCAATTCTATTACTACGTCGTCGAGCAATGGCTGGACGGTGATCCTGCCCAGCCGCCTCCGCCTCACGAGCGTGAGAGCGGCCGCAACGCGCAATGGCAGCATCTTTACAATGAACGGGTGATGTCGATGCCCGATACCTGGGAATATCCCTGGTACGCCGCCTGGGACCTCGCCTTCCATTGCATTCCGCTCGCCCTCGTCGATCCGCGCTTTGCCAAGGCGCAGCTCGATATCATCCTGCGCGAATGGTATCAGCATCCCAACGGTCAGATCCCGGCCTACGAGTGGAATTTCAGCGACGTCAATCCGCCGGTCATTGGCTGGGCCGCCTGGCGCGTTTACAAGATCGAGCAGCACGCGACCGGCAAAGGCGATCGCGCTTTTCTGGAAACGGTCTTCCATAAATTGCTCATCAACTTCACCTGGTGGGTGAACCGAAAGGATTCGGGCGGCCGCAATATTTTCGAGGGCGGTTTCCTCGGTCTCGATAACATCGGCGTCTTTGATCGGAGCGCGCCGTTCCCGGATGGCAGCCGGCTCGAGCAGAGCGATGGCACGAGCTGGATGGGAATGTTTTGTCTCACGATGATGCGCACCGCGCTCGAGCTGGCGCGCGAGAACCCGGTTTACGAAAACATCGCGACCAAGTTCTTCGAGCACTTCCTCGGGATCGCGGCGGCGATGAACAACGCCGGCGGGCAGAGGATCGGCCTCTGGGACGAGACGGACGAATTTTTCTACGACGTCCTGCACACGCCGGGAAATCGCTTTCTGCCGCTGCGCGTGCGCTCGTTAGTCGGGCTCATGCCCTTGCTCGCCGTGGAATCGATCGAGCCCGAGTTGCTCGACGCCATGCCCGGGTTCAAGGAGCGGCTCGAATGGTACCTGACCAATCGCCCGGATCTCGCCGGTTTGATCTCGCGCTGGGCGGAGCCGGGTATTGGCGAGCGCCGTCTCATCGCTCTGACCCGCGGACATCGGATGAAGTGTCTCCTCCGTCGGATGCTCGACCCTAACGAATTCCTGAGTGACTTCGGAGTCCGCTCCGTGAGCAAGTTTCACGAGCAGAATCCGTATTCGCTCGAAGTGAGGGGCGAACGCAAAGTGGTCGGTTACGAACCGGCGGAATCGCAGACCGGCATCTTTGGCGGCAACTCCAATTGGCGTGGGCCGGTCTGGTTCCCGATCAACTATCTGCTCATCGAGTCGCTGCAGAAGTTTCATCATTATTACGGCGACGATTTCAAGGTCGAGTGCCCGACCCGCTCGGGCCAGTTCGTCACCCTCGACCAGGTCGCGAACGAGCTTTCGAATCGCATGATCAAGCTCTGGCTCCGAGATGAGAAGGACGAGCGGCCCTTTGCCCGCGCCTCCGGCGGTTCGTTAGGCACAGCCGCCGATCGCGAGCGCTATTTATTTCACGAGTATTTCCACGGCGACACTGGCGCGGGCCTGGGCGCCAATCATCAGACCGGCTGGACGGGTTTGGTGGCGAAGTTAATCCAGCAGCAGGGGAGTCGCGGGACGATTGTGAAGCTCGATCCGTTTACCGATCTGTGACGTTTCGGGCGATCCGGCGGCTTCTCGGTTTGCGAGCGGCTTCCCCGGGTTTGAGCGAGGCAATCATTGTAGTTACCGCAATTTTCTCCCTCGTCTGCGGCGGCGATTCGCTTGCCGTGCAACCCGCAATCACGGTCGATGGAATTACTCCGGGTTTCACGCCCTTTGTGAGTTTTATCAGTTTCAAGGTTACCGATCCCGCTAATCTGAGCTCGGTTGGATTTTCCATCACCCCGAAGCGCGGGTCGCAGACCAGGGCGTTGGGCGCCACCTATACGCGCGATTATCTGCAAAATGCCGGCTACTTCCAGCCAAGAAATGGCAGGGTCACCTTGCCGGTTTTTGGCCTCTACCAGAATTTCCGAAACTCGGTGACGGTCCTGACGACCTTTAGTGATGGGACGAATCTGAAGAATAAATACAAGATCACCACCGCGGCCTATGATGGCGGAACTTATACCAGCCCGACAATCCTTCAGCCAAGATTGCAGAACACAACGCTCAGCTTCGACTTCATTCTTCTGAAGGGTACGACGCAGGCCAACACCCCGGTTATTGTCGATTCCGATGCCGAGGTGCAGTGGGGCGGGTCAGCTGGCGGAGGCGGCCAGCACTCCATCTTTTTCGACAATGCGATCTATTACGGTCAGGACCCCGCGTCTCTCGTGCGTCAGGAGTTCGACGGCAGGTCGCAAATCCTGGGAGATTACAGCAGTTTGGGAGCGACCCATTTTCATCACAATTTCGACTACGGCCGGGATGGCATCATCATGGCGGTGGATACGAATGCTTGGGTCGAATCTGTTAACATCGAGGTAGACGGCGCCGGCAACGTCCTCAAGGTCTGGAACATGGCGGATATCCTCAGTGCCGCCATGATTGCGGGTGGGGATAACCCCGCGCAGTTCGTCTTTCCAGCACCGTCCGACTGGTTCCACAACAACGCCTGTGCTTACCGGCTTTCGGATGATTCATTTGTCGTATCCGGCCGGGAAGACTTTGTCATCGCACTCGATTACGACACCTCGGCAATCAAGTGGATTCTTGGGGACTCGACCAAGCATTGGTATCAATTTAATTCCTTGAAAGTCTTTGCGCTCGCGCTCGGTCCGGATACGCTGGCGCCGATCGGAGAGCATGCGATTTCCTTCTTTCAAGACGAGCTTTTGCTCTTCGATAACGGCACTGCCAGCCTGACCCAGCAACCGCCCGGAGACAACCGGACGTATAGCGCGCCGCGCAGATACTCGATCGCCAACAACACAGCGACCGAAGTCTGGCATTACCTGGCTAACCCGTCGATCAAGAGTTCCTTTTGCAGCAGCGTTTACGAAGATATGCCGAATAACTACTTGATCGATTACACGCAGGCGAACAATCTCGCGACCGATCTGAGAGCTTTGGATGCGACTGGTAACGTCGTGTTTGAGTATCAGTACGTGCAGGATGGTTGCGGGTCGGCTTGGAACGCTGTGCCGATTCACCTCGAGAATCTGCAGTTTCAATAAGCGATCATCGGACAGATCGATCGCTCCGGACCGGGGCTGCGCACGACGCTGAAGCGCTCGGCTTGTGACCTTGCCGATAGCTTCTACCGTTAGAAGCTATGGCCGGGTTGAATCCA
>JBDTCM010000404.1:0-6941 GCA_039923575.1 Chthoniobacterales bacterium | reverse complement strand
TCAGCACCATGTCCTGTGAAATCTCCGGCGCGATCACTTCGTTAGGCCGGCGCATGCTCGCCTTTCCGGTTCACCCGCGTTATGCGCGCATGCTCCTCGCGGCCCAGGAACAGCGCTGCGTCCGTGGGATCGCCCTTATCGCCGCCCTCACCCAGGGTCGAAACCTCCTCCGCCGCGCCGAGGGCAAACAAATGCGCGACGAACGCGAAGATTTTCTCGGCGGCGAAGATGAATCCGATCTCTTCATATTGCTCCGTGCTTTTCGCTTCGCGGAAAAGAACAATTTCGATCCGCGCCGTTGCGCGCAACTAGGGGTGAACGCCGGCGCAGCGCGGGAGGCGGGACAGCTTTGGGAGCAGTTTCTTTCCATCGCGCGCAGCGAAGGTCTCGAGATCGATGAGCGCGAAGCCGAGCCGGGCGCGATCGCGCGCTGCGTCCTCGCCGGCTTCCCCGATCAGGTGGCGGTGCGGCTCGACGAGGGCACGTTGCGTTGCGCGCTCGTGCACAACCGCCGCGGCGTCCTCGCGCGCGAAAGCGTGGTCCATCGCGCGCGGCTCCTGACCGCCTCCGAAATCCGCGAGATCGAATCGAGCGACGGCGAGCGCCAGGTTTTGCTCACCCTCGCGACCGCGATCAAGGAAGAATGGCTGCGCGAGTTTTTTCCGGAAGCGATCGAGGAAAAAACCGAGGTCACCTACGATTCGTCGCTCCGTCGCGTGGTCGGGCGGACGGTTACTCTTTTCCACGACCTCGTCCTCGCGGAAAAGAAATCGGAGCGCGTCCCGAAGAATGAAGCGGCGGCGATTTTGGCGCGGGAGGTCATCGTCGGCACTTGTCCGCTCAAGAAATGGGACCACGCGGTCGAGCAATGGATCGCGCGGCTCAATTTCGCGGCCGCGGCTTTTCCCGAGTTGGAACTACCGCCGATCGGCGAGGCCGACCGCGCTTTGTTGATCGAGCAGGTCTGCCAGGGCGCGACGAGTTACAAAGAGATCAAGGAACGGCCGGTCGCGCCGGTCTTGAAATCATGGTTGAGCGCGGCGCAACAGGCCGGCCTCGAGCAGCTCGCACCGGAAAGGATCAAGTTGCCTAACAATCGCAACGCCAAGATCACCTACAGCGCGAGCAACGCGCCGACGATTGCCGCGCGCATCCAGGATCTCTACGGCGTGGAAAATGGCCTGACGATCGGGCACGGCCGTGTGCCGTTGCGGATCGAAGTGCTGGCGCCCAATCATCGTCCGATCCAGATCACCGAAGATCTGACCACGTTCTGGCGCGACAGTTATCCGAAGATCAAACAGGAATTGCAGCGGAAATATCCGAAGCACCAGTGGCGTTAGGCGGTGGCTGCGGAGGGACATGCTTCCGCATGTCCTGGCCGCGCGGAAGCGCGCCCCTCCGCCACGACCGCTCGCATCGCCAGAGCTCGGGAAAGACCGGGTGATCGAGCGGCGCACCGGCGGTCAGCATAGCCTCGGCGTCCGGAAAGGGCCGACTCGTACGATGCGGGCGCGGGGCCCAGGTCACATCATCGCCCGCTAGGCGAAGCGAGAAGGCGCGACGCCGCGTCGGCGAGCCGGCCGCGCCGTGCAGCGTCAGCATGTTAAACGCGACCGCATCACCCGGCGCCATCTCCCAGCAGACGATCGGCCAGGCGGTGCGGTCGGCATCGATGTCGGGGACCTCGTCGAGCGCGCCCTCCTCGAAGACCATGGCGGTCTTCTTGACAAACGAGCGCGGCATATACCAGCGGCCTTCGGCGTGCGAACCGGCGACAAACTCCAGCGTGCTGGCGCGCGCCACGGGATCGAGCGGGATCCAGAACGACACCGTCTGCCGACCGTCGATCGGGTAATAGGGCTGGTCCTGATGCCACGGGCTGCGGTCGCGCGTGCCAGCTTCCTTGACCAACAGGTGATCGTGAAACAGGCGCACACTTTGCGAGCCCATCAAAGCACCCGCCGCCGCCGCCAAAGCGGATGACCGAATGACCTCGCCGTACTCGGGGATGCGTTGCCAGTTGCAGAAATCCTCGACGAAGGCGCCCGGCTCACCCGGCTTGGTCGCGTTCATAGCCAGCGGACCGAGATCGGCGAGATTGCGCTCCACGCCGGCCTCGAGCGTGGCAACTTCTCTCGCGGAAAGGATGCCCGGCAGGAAAACAACTCCGTCGCGCCGGAAGGCCTCGATGAGAGCAGGATCCATTTGCTGCCTCCTGTTAATGCTTCGCTCTGACACCGGAAGTTACCATTTTCTCGCAATCGAAAGGCGCAAAATCGCCGCGATATGCGAAGATAAGATATGGAAAACTCAAACGGAGACAATTTTACAGAGCGCGACCCAATGGCCGAAACGGAGTTTGGGAGCGAAGTGAGCGAACGCAGTCCGCAGGAGCGGATCCAGGAAGGCGCACGCAAGATTTCCAGCGCCGCTTCTGACACCTGGGACCAAACACGCCAGAAAGCGGTCGTGGTGCGCGAACGGACGGAATTTTTCCTCCGCGAAAATCCGGTCCCGACGGTGCTCGGCGCGCTCGCGCTCGGGTTGGCGATCGGGTTGGCCATTCGTTACTCGTCCCGCCCGCAGGAACCTTCCCTCTCGGTCAAGCGCGCGCTGCGCGAAGTGGATTGGAGCACGATTGCGCCGGCCTTTCTCCCATCGCTCGTGCGCAATGTGAAGCGAGGTTACGAGGGATCCGCCGAAGCGGTTAAGGATGGATTCGACCGCGTGCGCGAAGTGGACGTGGACGAATACGTCAAGCCACTGCGCAAGCGCTGGAAAAACTGGATGAGCTAAGCGCTCTCCTCGACACTAAATATCCGCGCTTACCCGCGCTCCTCTTGTAGACGCCGCCCTCTGGGCGACGCGGGTATTCGTGTCCTTTGCTGTTAACGCCAACACCCGCGCTTCGCAGCCTCCGGCTCGGAAGAGCATACGGCTCGGAGAGAGCGAAGCGTCTACAGGGCTGGATTGTGCGCGTAGTCTGCCGCGGCGCGCCCCGCGCGTGTGCCGGTGGAGAAGCAACCTTGCAGGAGGTAGCCGCCGGTGGGCGCTTCCCAGTCGATCATTTCGCCGGCGAGAAAAACTCCCGGCATTTTGTGCAGCATGAGCGCATCGCTCAGCTCGCGCCAAAGGACTCCGCCCGCGGTCGAGATCGCCTCTGCGATCGGTCGCGGGCCCTCCACCGGGAGCACAAAGTCCTTTGTCCGGGCGATCGCCTGATCGAGGGCGGCGCAATCTTCCGGGTAAAAGTTCTCCAGCAGAGCGATCGCGCCGGCGCTTAATTTCCAGGCGCGGAACCACTCGTTAGGCGTGCGCAACTGCACCGCGCGCTCAAGCAAGACGTCCGCGGTCACCTGGGGTTTGAAATCGATCCTCAATTCCGGCCGCGCCATCGCTCGCAGGACGGGGCCGAGCCGGTAAATCGCGCCGCCTTCGAGACCGTCACGCGTGATCAACAATTCGCCCGAGACGGATTCGTCGGCCGCGCACACGCTCAGATTCTTGAGCGGCAAACCCTCGGCGCGTTCCAGAACCGCGACCGGCCAGGGAACATTCCAGCCGCAGTTGGCCGGGATGAACGGCACCACCTCCACTCCATGGGCCGCGAGCAGCGGCGGCCAGGCGCCATCCGAGCCGGTTTCCGGCCAGGACGCGCCGCCGAGCGCGAGGACGACTGCGCTGGCGGCAATTTCTTCGCCGTCGGCCAGGGCAATGTGCCAGCAGCCGCCGGCATTCGTTAGGCTAAGTAAGCGGGCCTCGGTGCGAAACTCCACTCCTACTTCGCGCAGGCGCCGCAGCCAGGCGCGCAACAGCACCGCCGCTTTCTGTCCGCGCGGAAACACACGGTTGCTCGTCCCGACATAGGTCTCGACCTCCAGTTCCGCAGCCCAGGCGCGGAGCGCCTCCGGGCCAAATCCGCCGAGCAGATCGCGCCACCGCTCCGGCTCCGCGCGGTAGCGCGCGGGAAAATTTTCCACCGGCTCGCTGTGGGTCAGATTCAAGCCACCGCGTCCCGCGATGAGGAACTTTCGCCCAGCCGAGCCCTGCGCCTCGCAGACCAGGACGCGCGCGCCGGTCGCCGCCGCCACTTCTGCGGCGCGCAATCCCGCCGGGCCCGCCCCGATGACTACGACGGGGTGAAGATCTGTTACGCGCGCGGTCACAGATTGTTCTCCGTTGTTCGCTCGCGAGATGCAACTTTGTCCCTCCGACGCTCCATCTGATGTCATCCGCGCCTAACGAATCACCGCCCGTCGCGCATCCGACTTTCGTCGAGGCTTTCCGTTTCTGGCTCAAGCTCGGCTTCATCAGCTTCGGCGGGCCGGCGGGGCAGATCGCAATCATGCAAACCGAGCTGGTGGAAAAGAAACGCTGGATCGGCCAGGCGCGTTTTGTGCACGCGCTCAATTTCTGCATGCTCCTGCCCGGCCCCGAAGCGACGCAGCTCGCGATTTACATCGGCTGGCTCCTGCATCGCACCCGCGGCGGCATTGTCGCCGGCGCGCTTTTCGTCCTGCCGTCGATCGCGATTCTCTGGACGCTCAGTTTTGTTTACGCCGCCTACGGGACGGTGCCCTGGGTGGCGGCGATTTTCTACGGGTTAAAGCCGGCGGTGATCGCGATTGTGGCCGCTGCCGTTATCCGCATCGGGCGCAAAGCGCTCAAGAACGAAGTCATGTGGTCGATTGCCGCGCTCGCCTTCGTCGCCATCTTTTTTCTCGGAGTGCCCTTCCCGCTCATCGTTCTCACGGCCGGCCTGATCGGGTTTGTCGGCGGCAAAATTTGGCAGACAAAATTCAACGTTCTCGCCGGTCATGGGACCTCCGATAAAACGCACTCCGTCCTGGGCGACGAGACCGATTCGCCGCCCCATACCCGACCATCGTTGGCGCGCGGGCTACGGGTTGTGGTCGTTAGCCTGGTGCTCTGGTTCGCGCCGTTGCTTGCGATCGGGTTGTCGTTAGGGACGAGTCACACTCTTTTTCAGGAAAGCCTCTTTTTCAGCAAGGCGGCGGTGGTCACTTTCGGCGGCGCCTACGCCGTCCTGCCTTACGTCGCGCAACAGGCTCTCTCGCACTACGGCTGGCTCGCGCCCGGCCAGATGATGGACGGTCTCGGCCTGGCGGAGACGACGCCCGGACCGCTCATCATGGTCCTGCAATTTGTCGGCTTCATGGGCGCTTGGAATCATCCCGGTGGGCTCAGCCCGATCGTGGCTGCGACCGCCGGTGCGCTCCTCACTACCTGGGTGACATTCGTTCCCTGCTTCCTCTGGATTTTTCTCGGCGGCCCCTACATCGAGCGCTTGCGCGGCGACGCCAACCTGACCGCCGCTCTCTCGACCATTACCGCCGCCGTCGTCGGCGTGATTTTGAATCTCGCGGTCTGGTTTGGCATGCACGCGCTCTTCCCGGGCGGAGCAATCGATTGGTTTGCGGTCATTGTTAGCCTCGTGGCGTTTGTTGGCATGCTGCGCTGGCGCTGGGATATCATCCCGGTGGTCCTGGGAGCCGGCGCGCTCGGATTGCTCTTCCAGCTTCTGCCTTAATCTCGTTAGGGCGCGATCCGAAAAGTGAGGTGGCCCTTGCCGACGTGGAGATCCTGGGCCACGGCGCTCCAGGTGACCGTGTAACTGCCGGGCGCGAGTCCTGCGAGCAGAGAAAGATGGACCAGAGCGGGCGTTTTTTCGTCGGCGTGCAAATCGCGCTTGTCCACTTGCTTCCCGGTCGAGTCGCGCACTTCAATGGTGCTTAATCCTGCCTTGATCGGCTCGGTGAACCACATCCGAATCTCAGCCGGAGCTTGTTTCAGAACGACACCATTCTTCGGCTCGGAATGATCGAGGGTGGAATGCGCCCAAACCGGCGTGGCGAGAGCGAGCAGAATGCAGAAGGAAATTAACCGCGGATTACACGGATGGGTACGGATTCTTAGGATAGCCGCGAGGGGTGTCATTTCTAATCCGTGCAATCCGCGTAATCCGTGGTTAAAAAATCTCAGACAGCTCATTTCCCGAGCAGGACAATTGGCCCCTCGGCCTTGGTCACGCCGCCTTTACGCTCCAGGCTGATGGCAAACGCCTGCGCCTCGCGCACGGGTGTGTTGGGATGGAAGGGAACACTCATGGTTCCATCATTCGCGACGTGGAAGACGCCGCCATCGACCGGATTCTTATAACGCGGATCGACCAGCCAGATTTGATAATCCCGATCCTCCGTGTTGCGCGGCAGTTGGGTCACTTTCAAAATGCCGCGCTGTTTTTTCTCGTCCCAAACGACGACGGCATTTGCATTGGGCGCGTTCTCGACCTTGGAGCTGAGCGAAGCGATCTGGACGCGGGAAAGAAAGTCGCGTTCTTCGAGACGGGTGATGCGGGTGCGCAGTCCACTGCTTTCCGCGACGAGGTAGGCGCAGGTCAAGGCCAGACAGGCCGCGAGCGCCCAGGGAATCCAAACGGCGCGGCGTGGAAATGCCACCACCTTGTTACCCTCGCTGATCTGGCTGAGAACGCGGGCCCGCAGCTCCGGAGGAAGCGCGCGGGCCGGGGCCTGGTGCGCGACCGCGGCGGCGGTTTCGTCGAGTTCATCGACCAAAGCGCGCAGGTCCGCGTCGGACTCCAGGCGGCGCTCGAAGGCCGCGGCCTCCGCGCTTTCGAGAAGGCCGAAGACATAAAGTGAGGCCTGCTCTTCGAGTGGCTCGTTCATGTTGCAACTCCTTCGAGCACTTCGCGGAGCGCGAGGAGACCACGCCGAATCCGCGCTTTCACAGTGCCTAACGGCGCGCCCAGTTTCTCCGCAATCTGGGTTTGCGTGAGGCCGGCAAAAAAAGCGAGTTCCAGCGCTTCACGCTGGCCTTCGCCGAGTTGCAACATGGCGGCGCGCACTCGTTCACGCTCATCGTTGCGCTCGAGCGCGTTATCGGCGCGCTCGGCGGGG
>JBDTCM010000403.1:0-6041 GCA_039923575.1 Chthoniobacterales bacterium | reverse complement strand
ATCATCGAATGGACGTCCCCGCGAAACTCTCTGCGTGTCGTAATTCAGCGACGCGCAAAAAACAAAAAAAAGCAACAACATGAAAACCAAAGCCATATTCTATCACGCCGGGTGTCCTGTGTGTGTCGCCGCAGAGCAAAACGTAGCCTTCGCTCTCGATCCGCAAAAATTCGAGGTGGAAGTCGTGCATCTCGGGCAGCAAAAGAGCCGCGTTTCGGAAGCCGAGCGGTCGGGAGTAAAATCCGTTCCCGCACTCGTGCTCGACGGACAGCCCTACCACATCACAACTTCGGAGCGGGAATCGAAGCTCTGAGGTAGTCGCGACAAACAGAAGATAGAGGGCGGGCCGCTTCCAATTTTTGGAGGCGGGCCGCTTTCCTCCGTGGTGGGAGTGCCATTCTCATTTACACGGAATGCGTTCAGCAACGCCTAACGAGAAGTAGACGAAATGCTGCGCACAGGGATTGCCGATTGCTGTCTGGCGTCGAGCGGGTGGGGGAGGGCGGGGCGGAAGACAGAGGGCGGAGGGCGGAGGACGGAGGGCAGAGGGCGGAGGACGGAGGACAGAGGACGGAGGACGGAGCGCAGAGGGCGGAGGACGGAGGACGGAGGGCGGAGGACCGACCCCGTTGCGACGTGTCAAAGCTGAGCGGTCGGTGTTGGGCCGGCGCCCGAACCGTGCCCGCTTCGCGCGCTTGCCCTGCTCTTCCGCATCGCGAAGATAAGCGCGATGACTAACCAGAAGGCGCCGTCGCCCGCCCGGCTTTCGACCGGGTTGATCTTCCTGATGGCTTTCGCCTGCGGCGCGATGGCGGCGAATCTCTACTACGCGCAGACCTTGATCGACGAGATCGGGCCGGAGATCGGTCTCTCCAAATCGCTCGCCGGCATGATCGTCACTCTGACGCAATTGGGCTACGGTCTCGGCCTTTTTTTGCTCGTCCCGCTGGGAGATTTATTTGAGAACCGGCGGCTCACGCTGCTCATGACCACCGGGACTTTTCTCGGAACGCTCGGGATCGCGTTCTCGCGCGGCCCGGCGACCTTTCTGGCGGCGTCGCTGGTCACTGGTGTGTGCGCGACCGGCGCGCAGATTCTGCTTCCGCTCGCTTCGCACCTCACCGCGCCGGAACGCCAGGGCCGCATCATCGGCCAGATCATGAGCGGTTTGCTCGGCGGCATTATGCTGGCGCGTCCGCTCGCCAGTTTTATGACCGAAGCCTTTGGATGGCGCTCGGTTTACTTTCTTTCCGCCGCGCTGATGGCGGCGATCGGCATCGCGCTCGCGCTGACTTTGCCGCGTCGCTCTCCGCCCGGGCGAAAAAGCTATGGCGCAATCCTGTGGTCGATGGTCTCGCTTGCCAAAGCCCATCGCCAGTTGCGGCTGCGCAGCTTCTACCAGGCAGCGATGTATATCACCTTCAACCTTTTCTGGACGGCCGCGCCGCTCGTTCTTCTCCGGCAATTTCATTTCAATCAGAATAAGGTCGCGCTCTTCGCGCTGGCGGGCGCGGGCGGAGCGCTCGCGGCGCCGCTCGCCGGCGCGCTGGCCGACCGGGGAATGACTCGCCTGACGACCCTGCTCGCTCATGCTTTGCTCGTGCTTTGTTTTCTCGGAGCCGACGCGGCGGTTACGGCGGGCAGCGTGGTCGCGTTTGTCGGCACCGCCCTGCTGCTCGATGCAGCCATTCAGTTGAACCAGATAACGAGCCAGAAAATCATCTTTGCGCTTTCGGCTGAAGCGCGGAGCTGGGTTAACTCAATCTACTTGACCTCGATGTTCGTCATTGGGGCGAGCGGCTCTTTGATTGGCTCGGCCAGTTTCGAAGCGGGCGGCTGGCTGCTCACGACCGCAATCGGCGCCGCAGTCGGCGCGGTTTCGTTAGGCGTCTTCCTGCTCTGCGACAGGAAGGACGTCGACCGGTTCGAAACTCGTTAGGCAGAATTGCCCATCGGCTTATCACGGGTGGTGGCGCTCCCTTCGGCCGCTGCCATGATCCGCTCCTGTGCGTTTTCCATGCGAGCACGCGCGGCGGAGGAGTGGTCGTCGAAACCGCGCAGATGCAGGAGGCCGTGCAGGGTGTAGAGCTATAGCTCGTAGAGCGGTGAGGTGCGTTGCGCTCTCGCCTGCCGGCGCGCGGTTTCAATACTGCTGCAAATCTCGCCATGCTGGAAAGTAATGACGTCAGTCGGACCAGGAAGCTGCAGGGTCGGGAATAGCCCTTAGGGCGCAAATCTTGGCAGAGAAATCGGCGAAGCGGGCTTTCGGTGGCGGCCGGGCGCCGCGGTTGATTGTTAAGCCAGAAGTCAGAGGACAGAGGACAGAGGACAGAGGACGGAGACGGCAATGAAGTCAGAAGGATGAAGGATGAATTACGAAGTCGCAGCCGTCGCGCTCGTCTTCGGCAAACAGTCGCGTTTCTCCGGCAACTTCAGCCCGCGGCCGGCGACAAACTCGCGCAGCTTCATCGCGGGTAAGGCACGCCGATTTTTTTGCAGAATGCGCCGAAGCGCGGATCTGATCGCAGCTCGCGCGTGAACGGGTTGTCCACGATCGCCATCACGCCGGGGTCTTGCTTTTGATAGGCCTGCTCGAGCCACTCGAAGGTCTTGTCGGCGTCGCCGCGAAAGGCATAGACGGTCGCGATTTGAAAAGACATGTCGTTGCTATGGCCGGCGATGAGCGCGTTGAGGGCTTCATCGGCTGCCTTCGCGTCACCTCGAGCCTGTTGCGCCAGGGCGATCGCATAGGCCCGCCAATCCGGATCGGATTCCTGCGTAGCGGCTCTCAGGGCGGCCTCGCCATCCCCACGTTTTGCCTCGACCAGCGCCAGCATCTCCCACGAACCCGCGCCGCCCGGCTGGAGCTGGGTCGCCTTGCGCGCTGAGCGCACGGCTTCGTCATAGCGGCCTAACGAGGTGAGGAGTCGGGCGAGATTGAAATGAGCGTTGGTGCTCAAGGGATCGAGCCTCACCGCCTGCTCTAAGAGCTCGATCGCTTCCTCGATTTGCCCGAAATCCGCGATCACGGTGGCGAGGCCAATCTTCGGCTCTGCGGAGGCAGGGGCCAGCTCAAGGGCGCGTCGATATTCGGCCTCCGCCCCTTTGGCATTGCGATCGACACTTATGAGGATTTGTCCCAAAGCGGCGTGCCCCTCAGCGGAGTTGGGATCTTCGGCCACCGCCCGCTCCGCCGCCGCCCGTGCCTTGCGGTTTGCCTCGGCCACATCCTCACCGGTGATATCACCAAGGGCCCACCAACTTTTCGACAAAGCCGCATAAGCCAGAGCGTAGTGCGGATCGCTCCGGGTCGCCGTGTCATAAAACCCGATCGCTTTTCGCAAATCGGCGGCGGTATAGAGTTGCTCGTGGAAGCGGCCTTGCAGATAGGCCGTGTAGGCATCGACGTTCTGATTCGACGGCGCGTCCGGGTTTTTCTCAGTCGCGCCGAGGAGCGCGACCTTGAGCGCGCCCGCGACGGACTGTGCGATTTCCGCTTGCACCGCGAAGATGTCGGGCAGCGCGCGATCATAAATCTGCGACCACGTGTTCACTCCGTCGACGGCGCGCACGAGATTAACCGCGATCCGGGCTCGGCCGGCCGACTTCCGCACGCTGCCTTCGAGCAAATAGCCTACCCCGAGCGCGACGCCGATGGCTTTGCTCCCCTCGTTCGTGTGCTTGAAATGAAACGACGAGGTGCGCGCGATCACCGTCAGGTCCTTGATCTGGGCGAGCGCGCTGATCAGTTCCTCGGAAAGTCCGTCCGCAAAATATTCGTCGTTCGGATTGCCGGTATCGTTGACGAGCGGAAGAACGGCAATTGCCCTGGCCAGCGCGTCAGTCCGGTTCCGGTGGGGGACGAACTGGTTCGCGAGCAGGACTACGACCGCCGCGGCCAGGAGGGCGATGATCAGGCGGTCGAGTTTGCGGCCGGTGCCGCGCCTGATCGATTCCGCCGGATCGATCTTGCTTTCGAGCTTCAGACCTTCCGGCGTTAGCTCATAGAACCAGGCGAAGAGAAGGGCAAAGGGAAAGCCGAGCATGACCGCGACCACGACGACGCGCATCGTCCAGGTCGGCACTTCGAAGACGGGGAGAACCTGGGTCGCGATCTGCACCAGCAGCCAGCCCGCCGCCGCGTAGAACGCGGCCACGCGCAGCACGTTGCGGCGTTTCAGTTCGGAAAGAAACTGCTTCATGGTTGGCCACCGGCAATCAATAAGGTCTATCAGCGTCTCACGCGGTCGCGCAAGCACCGTTCGCCCTGGAGGCTATCCGAAAAGTCGTAATACAGCCGTCCCGGCTGTCAGGTCGTGCGGGCGTCTCGCCTGCAGCCTGGGCACTGACCGGGCGGGACGCCCGCTCGACCGAACAGGCGGGACGGCTATGTTACGACCGACCCACTTTTCGGACAGCCTCTAACAATTTCAACCGCAATTTGCGGAAGCGTTATTGGCAATTGTGTGGCCCGACATCTGGCGGAATGGGCTCGCATCTAAGGCGCGACCCCATGCCTCCAAACTCTTGTTTGGAACGAGGAAAAGCAGCGCGGTCACCGGCTACTGGCTGTGGGGGCCAAGGAATCTTTCTTGGTCGATCCTGAAAGCTATTGGCACTATAACCATTTTGTAGACCCCCGGACGACAGCGCCAGGTGCGGAAGGTCGTGATGGCTTCACTATCGAGCCGAGCGTGCCCAGTGGATTTGAGTAAGACTACGTCGGTTGCATTGCCAGCCAGGCCGAAGCGGATGACAAAAACTCCTGAACCACTCCAGCGTTGGCGGCGCGCCTCCTCGGGATATTGGGGCCGGGTCGCTGAAACCAGGTTCGCTCGCGCGGGTTGACTCCCCGGCGTGACTTTGACTAACCCAGTCCCGGAGGTGAATGACATCATCATTCTTGCCCTGAGGATTGCCCCCGGCTGGCAGCGCCAGCGCAAGAGGGTCTCGCGGGCCGTCTCATCCAGAATGGCATGCCCGGTGGTGAGAATGACGAGCACCTCCTTCACACGTCCGTCTGGTTGAAAGTGAAGCTCGAAAACTCCGTGCCCGGTCCAGGAGTGTCGAATGGCTTCCTCGGGATAATCGGGCACGGGCGTCGCGACCAGGCCGATGAGATACTTGGCGTCGGCAACGACTCTCAGGCGATGGTCAGCGGCCGCGCCGCTGGAAATGCAGATCGCGAAGAAAATTGTGCCTAACGAAAGGAGAGGGCTGACTTTGCGAGAAAATGCGAAGAGGAAGAGAGCAAGACGGCTGTGCACGGGGTTAAGAAACAGGATGGTGTATGCCAGCCGAGGTGGTCCTGTCAATCTGCGAGCAAATACTGCGGTAGCGCGCGGATAGTCCCGGCGGCAGAGACATCGCTATTTCGGCTGGGACCTCCGACTCCGACAACCATCAGTTCAAGGGAAGGCGGCGGGCATCCTCAAGCAGTCGTGCCATTTTCCTGCAGCCATTCATAGGCTGAGGCATACGATGTTCCGAAGTTGCCTCCGACCCCACAGCGGTCGGCGCCGAATTCCCAGTTCAACCCATTCACCGCTGCGCTGCGAATCACCAGGCTGGGTGAACGAAGTGCCGTCCCGAGGACCAGCGCGGCCCGCGGGTCTCGACTGGCGGAGAGAAGGTAGAGCAGGTGCATCCCGGTCGTCTCATCGGCGGCCTCCTCATACCACCCGATGACCTTCCGAACGGTGTAAGGCCGCGGATGCCGCCCGTCCAGAAATTCAGCCGCCCGTTCCACATCGCAGTCATAATACAAGCACGTGTGCATGGCGCCGGTGGCAGATGGGCCCCGTTGGTAGGCACCAGCGGACGGCGGATGGCTTTCTGCGAACTTCAAAATGTCCTTCTCGTCGGGAAACGGCGCATCGTAAGGCGGAGGACCGGATGTGGACTGAAATCGAAATCTCACTCCGGGCGCAAGCAGGACGGCTTCTTCCTCGCAAAGATTAGGTCGGTGAAAAACTCGCGCCACCCGGAGGAGCGCCGCTTCCACGAAGCCGACTGGAGCAAAGCGGTAGGGCTGTGAACCG
>JBDTCM010000402.1:0-12211 GCA_039923575.1 Chthoniobacterales bacterium | reverse complement strand
AACTCTGGGCTCGTCCATGGATCGCATCACCGCCGAGGTCAGCCAGGCCAATGGTATGCCCGGCCTGATCAATGCCGATGGCTCCGCCGCCGCCGGCCCTGCTGCGGGTATCGTTTTCGACAATTACGTCGGGGGTCCATACGTGGTCACCAATCCGGGTTGCGTTGGATTGGTGGCGAGTACGTCGACTTTTGCCATGACTTTCGCCCCCAACGCCATCGGAACGTTGCCCATTCCAAAAGCAAACGATGCGGTGCGCTTCAACGGCTCCAGCCTCCGGCCTCTCGTCAACAGTTCCACCCCCGCGGTGCTGGGGGCTTTTCCACCGGCCGTCCAGCCCGTCTCAGTCACGCTCAAGGCAACTCTGGGTCAGGCACTCACCTGGTCGGCAACTTTCAGTCAAACAGCCTTTCTGGTTCACCGCCGGGCCATTGTCGTGGTTCTGAACAATGGCCGCAACGAGCTGCGCCTCTATCCCAACGTCGAAACGCTCGCCAGCTCCTGTGATCTTACGACGTCCTATCTCGTGTTGAATAATTCCATCGGGACGCAGAATGGCGAGAATACGCCTTTCACCATCGTGACTCAGGATGGCAACTCCTTCCTCAGCGTCTCGATGCGGATCGAAGACCAGCAATATAACAAAGTGCTGGCGAAGAAACAGGTGCAGGACTCCAACACCTTTCTCCGCGTAGATACCCTCATCCGGCCACGCAACTTCCTCTAACTTATGAAAACAAACGCAAGATCCAAACAACAGGCTTCGGCCCTGGTTGTCGCCATGCTCGTTCTCGTGCTGGTCGCAACCTTCGCCGGCATTGCGGTCAACCTGACCTCGGCGACGATGCGAGGCAGTGACAACAGCCGCGATTTTTCGGCTCTGAAAAGTTCAGCGGAAGGAGAAATGGACTTCGCCTACGGGGTCTGGGCCGCGACGATCAATAACTACTTCGCGCCAGTTACCAAGGCGCAGCTCGCTTCAAGTCTGGCGACGGTGCCCGCCTTCACCGGAATGTCGTATGCGCCGGACACGGAAAACGGCCCGCTGCAGATTAACGCCGTCGATATCTACGGCCAACCTATGGTCAGCACCTCGGCTACTCCCAGTCCGATGAAGATTAATCTTCCGAACTACCCTGGCTGGGTTGGCACTAGTTCCAACTACCTTGTTAGCGTGCGTCTCGTGGCCACAACGAACAGCGGGCGGACCATGAAGTATGGCGCCAAGCGGACGATGAACTATGCGGTGGTCCCACTCTTCCAGTCGACTGCGTTTTTCGAAGATACGCTCGAACTCTACAAGACTGCGACGATGAGCATCGGCGGCCTCGTCCATACCAACAACACTGCCTATGTCAGTTCGGGAGTGCCGGGAGCGCTGACCTTTACCGGACAACTTTCCTACGTCAAAGGTTACAACGACAGCGTCGCGCCGCCCAAGGCAGATACCTGGTCAGGGTACACGCCGAACAGCGCCTTGCCCCCGACTTTCCCGGGCGGATTTAGCACTCAAGCGTCGCAGGTAAGCCGGATCGAGCCGCTCGGAGCCAACTCTGCGGCGCTCCTAAGTACGACTGACGGCAATCCGAATAACGACAGCATGCGCGAGTTAATCGAGCCACCGAATGCCTCCTTTCCCGATCCGTCCCCGATTGCGGGCCGCAGGATTTACAACAAGGCCGGAATCCGGATCCGTGTGACCTCCACCACCGACAAAAAGGGAAAGGTAACCGTGACCTCCACTGTGACCACACAAAACGGCGCTTCCCTGACGGCTGCGCAGGTCACCGCGCTCCAAAACTCGATCACCATCCAAACCGTCTACGATCGTCGCGAAGGAACCAATTTGAGTGTGGCGACCATGGATATGTCGGCTGCGAAGACGGTTTTCAATGCGGCGACCGGCTTTAACGGCATCGTCTATATCGACCAGACGGATTCGAGTGGTAACGTGAGCTCGAGCAGTCCAATGGGGGTCCGGCTTGCTAACGGCACGACCCTGCCCACCGCGGGACTGACTGTCGGCAGCCAAAACCCGGTTTACATTCAAGGCGATTACAATACGAGTGGCGTGAAGCCACCTTCTGCGGTCTACGCGGATGCGCTGACCGTTCTTTCCAACAGCTGGAGCGACGGCAACTCCGCCAATGCGTTATCCTCGCGGCAGGCGAGCTCGACGACTGTGAACACGGCGATCGTGGCCGGCTTTCTCCCCTCCGGGTGGACCAATCCGAACACCAATGTCCAATATGGGTATTCAGGAGGGCTAAATAATTTCCCGCGCTTTCTTGAGGATTGGTCTGGTGACGCTTTTACGTTCAATGGATCGATGATCGAGCTTTTCAGTAGCCAGGTCGCGATCGGGGAATGGGATACCGGCAGCATCTACGTCCCGCCCAACCGCATCTGGAACTTTGATCCGCAGTTCGTCAATTCGCCGCCGCCGGGCAGCCTCGATGCCGTTTCGATTGCGCGCGGTGCCTTGGCCAGGTTCTAACTATATGGGCGGCGGATGTAAAGATTACTGGTCGCACTTCTGCTTTGGGGAGGGCTCGGGGTAAGCCGAGGGGGCGACCTCAATCTCACCCCGCTGCAAATGGTCGTCGAAAGCGACGGGCCTCCGCAACCGCGTTACTTTTTCCAGGATACTGACCGCCGCCTCGGTTTTCGGATCGATCCGAAGATGACCGTGAGTGGTTCGGCGGCCGCCGCCTCCTTCCAGTTCACGGATCTGCGCAGCGCCAGCATGCGCCTGCGCAAGTCGGCCGGGCCGCTCGATGTCCCGATTGACGAAAAAGGCATCGAAAAATATCAGACGGTGGCGCGAACCTTTGTGCCAACCGACGCCACTGAGGTGCAACTGGTCGATCAGGTCCCAGGCGCGGTCGCGATCAACGGCTGGGAGAGCGTGCAATTCGCCTACACCTACAAACTTTTTGGCGCCACCTATCGCCGCGCCATCACCTTCTTGAATTTGCCCGAGCACGAACAACTCGTCTTCGAGGTCACGGCGGGCAGCGATGATTTCAAAAAGGCGTACGCGCCGGCTTATCGGGTCATCAACTCGATCTACGTTCTGCCGCTCGTCTTCGAGGCCGGCCCGACCTAGAACCCGTTAGGCAATTACCGTCGGCAAACCTGGTCCTCCCCGCTGCCTGCGTCTTCCTCTTACGCGGATCTGATCGGGCGCTCCTCTGAGACCTTCATGTGACCCCGCAAAGCGGGAGTCCGAGGCGAGGCTCGTCTCTTCGTTTTTCAATTCCGCTCGGGTCGGCCGGAAAATAGCGCCCGACCACAACATCGTGCGTTCGGACCTCGCTCCGATCCCAAAATCTAGCGGCTACGAGGCAGTTGACACTACGAGATAATTAGTTGTCCGCCGCTGGCTTTTCGCCTATTGTTCGGCTCCGCGGCAGCTCCGCGTTTTTATGCTCCAAACCAACGAAGAAACTGCTCTTTCCAGTCCACCGCCCGAACGCCCCGCCGGCATCGCCGAAAGTCAAAAATACAACGCGGCCCAGATCGATAAACTCGAGGGTCTGGAAGCGGTCCGCAAACGCCCCGGAATGTACATCGGCGACCCCGATGAGCGCGGATTGCACCACTGCGTTTTTGAGGTCCTCGATAATTCGATCGACGAACATCTGGCCGGCTATTGCAGCCGAATCGATGTCGCGGTGCACGTCGATGGCTCCGTCTCGGTGCGCGACAACGGCCGCGGCATTCCGGTCGACATGCATCCGAAATTCAAGATGCCGGCCGTCGAGCTCGTCCTTACCAACCTGCACGCGGGCGGCAAGTTCGGACAGGGCGCCTACAAATATTCCGGCGGTCTGCACGGCGTCGGCGCAAAGTGCGTCAACGCGCTCTCCGATTGGTTCAAGGTGGAGGTGTCGCGCGACGCCAAGGTTTATCACATGGCCTTCGAGCGCGGGAAGACGACGGAAAAACTGAGCGTCATCGGCGAGCTCAAAAGCAAGAAGACGACCGGCACGCTCATCACGTTTTTCCCGGACCCGACGATTTTCACGATCACGACCGAGTTTAAGTTTGAGCGCCTCGCAAGCCGTTTGCGCGAACTCGCCTTTCTCAATCCCGGGCTCGAAATCACGCTCGCGGACGAGCGGGTCGATCCAGTGAAGAAAGAGATGTTCTTCTACAAGCACGGGATCGAGGAGTTCGTGAAACAGCTGGGCGAAAACAAAACCGTCATTCACCCGAAGCCGGTCACGATCTCGCGCCAGCGCGACGAAGTTTTTGTCGATGTCGTCCTCCAGTACAACGACAGCTACAACGATCAGATCCTGCCTTTCGCCAACTCGATTCCGAATCCGGATGGCGGCACCCATCTGACCGGTTTCCGCACCGCCCTAACGAAGGCCGTAAACCAATACGCCAAGGCCAACAGCCTCGTGAAAGACAAGGACCCCGCGATCTCGGGCGAGGACGTGCGCGAGGGCCTGGTCTGCGTGCTCAGCATCAAGCTGCCCAACCCGCGCTTCGAATCGCAAACCAAGGTGAAGCTCGTCAACACCGAGATCGACGGCATTGTGAATTCGGTCGTTTACGACGGGTTGATGACTTATTTCGACCAGAACCCGCCGGTCGCGAAAAAGATTTTCGACAAGGTGCTGACCGCGGCCCGCGCGCGCGAGGCCGCCCGCAAAGCGCGCGAGACGATCCGCAAAGGCGCGCTCACCGGCGGCGGTTTGCCGGGCAAGCTGGCCGATTGTTCGGAGCGCGATCCGGAATTGACCGAGCTCTACATCGTCGAGGGCGACTCGGCCGGGGGCTCCGCCAAACAGGGGCGCGACCGGCGCTACCAGGCGATCCTGCCCATCCGCGGCAAACTGATCAACGTCGAGAAAGCGCGGCTCGATCAGGCGCTCAAGAACACCGAAATCCAGGCAATGATCACCGCCATCGGGACCGGCATCGGCAAGCCCAAGGAAGAAGCGACCACGAAAGAGGAGGGGACCTTCGACATCAGCAAGCTGCGTTACGGCCGCATCATTATCATGACTGACGCCGACGTGGATGGCTCCCACATTCGCGTCCTCCTCCTGACCTTCTTCTACCGGCAAATGACCGAGTTGGTGCGTGCCGGTAAGATCTACATCGCGCAGCCGCCGCTCTATCAGATCAAGCGCAAGAAGCGCGAGGAGTACGTGGATGACGATATTCAGTTGAACAAGATTCTGATCTCGTTAGGGGCAGAAGACGTCCGCTTGAAAAATCTCGCCGACGACAAGGAACTCTCGACCGCCCAGCTCAAAGACATTCTCGAGCAACTGGAAAAGCTGGCCAAGCTGAGTGAATCCGTCCGGCGCCACGGCGGCGACTTCGAAACCTTCCTCAGCCATCGCGACCAGAAATCCGACAAGCTGCCGAGCTATCTCGTCAAGGTCCGCGACGGGAACGACGAGTCGGTTCATTATTTCAACGACGAACGGTCGGTGCGGAAATTCCACGAGGACAATCTGGACCTCAATCTCTTCGACGCGGAAATCGGCCAGGAGCTGCTCCCCCTGACGAACGCTCCGGTGAAAACGAACGGCAACCGGCGCCGCGGGAAGGTGATTGAGCTGCACGAAGCGACCACCATTCACAAGCTGATCAGCGAACTGGCGCGCAAGGGTTTGAAGGTCAATCACTATGCGGCGGCCGATAAACCGATCTTTGAGTTGATCGAAGGCGAGGGCGAACGCGCGACCTCTCATCCGCTCTTCTCCATCCCCGAGATCCTCGAAAAGATCATGGAAATCGGGCGGCGCGGCGTGCAGATCAAGCGCTTCAAAGGTCTGGGTGAAATGAACGCGAAGGAACTATTCAACACCACGATGGATCCGGAAAAGCGCAAGCTGCTCAAAGTCGACCTGAACGACGACAACGCCGTCGAAGCCGACCAGATGTTTTCCAAACTGATGGGCGACGTCGTCGAACCGCGCCGCCAATACATCGAAGACAACGCCCTCAATGTCCGGAATCTGGACGTTTAGAAGGCATGTCTTCTTCCATTTAATCCAGTCCCAAAATCTCCCGTGTACAACGCCAACGAAAAAGTAGAACCCATCAACGTCGCCGAAGAAGTCTCGAGATCGTTTCTCGATTACTCGATGTCGGTCATCATTTCGCGCGCGCTCCCCGATGCGCGCGACGGCTTGAAGCCCTCCCAGCGTCGCATCCTCTATGCGATGCACGACCTTTCGCTTTTTCCCAACCGGCAGCACCGGAAATGCGCCAAGATTTGCGGCGACACGAGCGGTAACTACCACCCGCACGGCGAGGCCGTGATTTATCCGACGCTCGTCCACATGGCGCAGTCGTGGGCGATGCGCGAGCGGCTCGTCGATGGCCAGGGCAACTTCGGTTCCGTCGAAGGCGATCCGCCGGCCGCGATGCGATACACCGAGGCGCGCATGACGCACCTCGGCGCCGCACTCATGACCGACATGGAAAAGGACACGGTCGATTTCGTGCCTAACTATGACGAGACCCGCACCGAGCCAACCGTTTTCCCGGCCGCCTTCCCGAATCTCCTCGTCAACGGCGGCACCGGCATCGCCGTCGGCATGGCGACGAACATTCCGCCGCACAATCTCGGCGAAGTGATCGACGGCGTCTGCGCCCAGATCGACGATCCCGAGATCACGATCGACGGGCTGATGAAGCACGTGAAGGGGCCTGATTTCCCGACCGGTTGCGCAATCTGCGGTGTCTCTGGAGTGCGGCAATACATCGAGACCGGTCGCGGCAGCATGAAGGTCCGCGGCAAGGCGGGCGTGGAAGAACTCAAGGGCAATCGCGAGCAAATCGTGATCACGGAAATTCCCTACAATGTGAACCGCGCGACGCTGGTCGAGCGGATCGCGTCCCTCGTGAACGAAAAGGTGCTGACCGATATCACCGCCATTCGCGACGAATCGGACGAGAACACGCGCGTCGTGATCGAGTTGAAGCGCGACGCGCTCCCCAAGGTCGTGATCAACAATCTCTACAAGCACACCGCGATGGAGTCGTCCTTCTCGGTCAACATGCTCGCGATCGATCACGGCAAGCCAAAGCTGCTTTCACTCAAGGAAGCGAACCAGGCGTTCATCGAGCATCGCCGCGAAGTGATCCTGCGCCGCACCCGTTTCGAATTGCGCAAGGCCGAGGAGCGGGCCGAGACCCTCGAAGGTTATCTCATCGCCCTCGCCAACCTCGACGAATTCATCCGCATCATTCGCGGATCAGCGAATCGCGAGGAAGCGCGCGTCAAGTTACTCGCCTTTGAATTCACTCGCCGGCAGGTAGAGCAAATCGGCGTTTTGATTCGCTACGAAACGCGCCTCACCGAAGGCCGCTACGCCTTCAGCGAACATCAGGCCAACCAGATTCTCGACCTGCGTCTCTATCAACTGACCGGGCTGGAGCGCGAGAAGATCATCAACGAATACAAGGAGCTGATCGAAATGATCAAAGACTTGCGCGACATCCTCGCGAAAGAGATCCGCGTATTCCAGATCATTAAGAAAGAGCTGCGCGAAATCCAGACCAAGTATGCCGGTCCCCGCCTGACCCAGCTCGTGCCGGACGAAGGCGAGATCAACATGGAGGATCTGATCGCCAACGAAGGTTGCATCATCAGCATCACGCATAACGGCTTTATCAAGCGCACCGCGGTCAGTGCTTTCCGCGCGCAGCGGCGCGGCGGCAAAGGGGTCATCGGCATGACCACTCGCGAAGGTGCGACGGAGGAGGACGAGGGCGATTTCATCGAGCATCTCTTCACCGCGACGACGCATGATTACCTCATGTTCTTTACCGAGTCGGGGCGTTGTTACGTCGAGAAGGTTTACGAAATTCCCGAGATGAGCCGCGCCTCCAAGGGCCGCTCGATCGCCAATCTGCTCGAGCTGCGCGCGGGCGAAAAGATCGCCGCGACCATTCGCATTCAATCGAAGAAGAGCGGCACCGGCGCGAACACGATCGACGAAACCTGGGACGAGAATTTCCACATCGTCTTCGCCACCCGCACCGGCATCGTCAAGAAGTCGAATCTGTCCGATTACAGCAACGTCCGTAAAGGCGGCATCATCGCGATCCAGATCGAAGAGGATGATTGTCTCATCGACGCCGTCCTCACAAACGGCGATAACGAAATCGTTCTCATCACCTCCGAGGGGATGAGCCTGCGCTTTCATGAAGAGCAGTTGCGCGATCAGGGTCGGAATACGGTCGGCGTCTGGGGCATTCGGCCGAGCAAAGGCGATCACATCATCGCGATCGCGCTCGTCAACAATGACGCCATGCTCCTGGTGGCGGGCGAGAACGGCGTCGGTAAACGCACCGCTTTCGATAATTACCGGACGCAAAAGCGCGGCGGCAAGGGCATCATCACCATGAAGACCGGCGACAAGACCGGCCGCGTAGTGGGGGCGCTCACCGTCACCGAGCAGGACGAACTGATGTTGATCACGACCAAGGGCCAGATGGTGCGGACACGCATCTCCGAGATCCGTGCCGTCGGCCGCAACACGATGGGTGTAAAGTTGATGGACCTGCGTGGAGCAGAAAAGCTCCAGGCGATTGCGCCCGTCGTTAGTCAGGAAGTCGAAGAGGCGGAAACCGAGACGGTCTAGGCGGAGCGGCCGTAAGAAAAAAGGGAGACGACCGGCGTCTCCCTTTTCCCAGAAGGAATTTGATTCCGGCCTAGTAGCCGCCTGCGCTTTGACGAGTCACCGTCGTGCTGGTGCTGGTCGGAGTGCGCTCCACGGCGGTTTCGGTGGTCCGGGTTGTCGTGGTGGCCGTTGGTTCCTTGACCACCGTGGTGCAGGACGAAAGAACCATGGCGTAAACTGCGATGACCGGGATTAAGAGGATGAGTTTTTTCATAATAGGTTTGTAGCTAACACACAGGATTCGGTGCAAGTCGCATTCGTGGATGGATTAGGAGCAAAGATTTTCCTCAAGCTCAGCCGGGCCCGGGAAGGTCACTGCATTGGAAGTCTATCTTCCGTTCGCAATCGGGACCTCGCGGCCGGTGCTGCTCGAGAGGTAGATGGCATCGAGCATCTCCATCAGGTAGACCGCCTGACGGGCATTGTTGAGCGGTTCGCCTTTTCCTTCGATCGCAGCGAGAAAATTATCCATCTGCAGAACAAAAGAATCGGCGTCATCCTTCGGCACGAGCGGCGTATCGACCAGCCTGCCCGCCTTGTCCTCGAACAAAGTGAGCGGGCGCAACCGCACCGTCGCCTTCGTGCCGTAGATGGTGGTGTTATTCAGCTCGCGTCCGAATCCATCCCCCTGCGGGATCTCGTCGGTCAGGTTGCCCGCCCAGGAAGTCTTGAGCTGCACCACCGCATTATTTTCAAAGCGGATGAAAGCGAAGGCGGAATCCTCGACATCAAAAGTGGGCGTCTGCACAAGGTGCTTGAAGTTCTGGAAGACCGACGCCGTCACCGAGATTGGACGGGGCGTTCCCATCAGGTACCAAGCCGAATCGAGTGCATGGATTCCAAGGTCAATGAGCGCGCCGCCCCCGGAGCGCTTCTTCTCCGTGAACCAACCGCCGATGCCTAACGGGATGCCGCGCGAGCGCACCCAGACCGCTTCCGCGAAATAAATCGTGCCGAGCTTCTCCTGCGTGATCAGCTCGCGCGCGGTGCGCATCGCCGGGGTAAAACGAAACTGACGGCTGAAAAAATAAATCAGCCCGCGCTTCTCCGCTTCCTCCTGGAGGACCTTCATCTCGGCGCCATTCATCGTCGGGGGCTTCTCGCAAAGCACGTGCTTGCCGGCTTCGAGCGCGGCGAGCGCGGCGGGGAAGTGAAGAAAATTCGGGAGGCAAATCACGACTGCGTCCACCTCCGGATCGCCTAACAAGTCGGCGTACTCGGAGTAGATACTCTTGGGTGCGAAAGTTTTGACAAACTCGGCGGCGCGCTCCGGCTCCTTCTCACTGCACGCTTGGAGAACGGCGCGCTTCCCGGCCTGGAGGGCGCGGGCATGCTGCTGCCCGGGCCAGCCGGCTCCCAGGATTCCTACTCGCAACTTCCGACGCACGAGCGCATGAATAGCTCAATCGACCGCTTTTGCGCGGAGTTTTTTCAGCTGCGATCGCTTTCGCTTCGTCTCGAGGATCTTTCTTTTCAATCGCGGCGGCCGCGGCGAATTGCGCCGCCGCCTTTGCGAAGCCTCGGCCCGTTGTTGTTGGCGTGCCTCTTCCCTGCGTCGCTCCAGCGCCCCAAGCAAACGCTCCAGCGCGAGCTCGCGATTGCGCGCCTGCGAACGGGAATCCTGCACCGTCACCGCCACACCGCTCGGCAAATGCTTTAAGGTCACCGCGGTCGAAACCTTGTTCACGTGCTGACCTCCCGGTCCGGAGGAGCGGGCAAAGCTTTCCTTCAGGTCCGTTTCCTGGATCCCCAGCCGCCGCATTCGTTCCATCGCATTCATTCGTTAGGCCAGGTCCCGACGGCGCCGGGACGAATCATTTGCCGACGTTGACCTGAATGCCAAAGAGTTTCCATGCCGGGTGTTCGTAAAGATATTTGAGGCGAAAATTCACCCTGGCTGGGTGAGTGGGATAATAGCCTTGCAGGATGAGGATACCGTTCGAGTCAATCTCGGGCGGCTCGGTCAGGATCGGCTCGACGCCCCTGATCGATGAAATATCAATCTGCTCGTCGATAAAATCGCCGAAAATCTCACGCAGCTTTTCCGGAGTAATTTGTTCCTGCTAGGTGCGCGAGATTTGCCGATGAAATCCGGCGAAGCTTTTCTCGGCGACGGCCTGGTTAAAGGCCAGGAGCGTCTCGAGGATGAGCGCTTTCGACTTCTCATCGCTCGGCATCGGTTTGCCGGCCTGCTCCGCCGCCACTCCAGGCGCGGGGAGCGGACAGATAGATTACTTCCAGGCGCCGTTCTCCTTCACCAATTCCATCGTGAGCGGGATCGTGCCGCCCGCCCGTGTGGTGACGGATCCTTCCAGGTGCGCGCGATCGTTTTTGATTTCGCGATTCGACCAAAAGACCGATGCGTAATCCGTCAGGCCAAGTCCGTGCACGGACAGCGCGTATGACTCCTCGGTTTGTTGTCCGCGGCTGCGACCGCGTCGCGGGTGAGCCAAAAGACAAACACCAGAACAATGGCGATGAGGGCGAAAGCGGCCGCAAGCGCGATGAGACAACCCTTTTTCATCGTTAGCTGGTTTTGATCCGAGCGATGGACGGGACGCCATCGTTTCTTCGGCCAATTCGGCGCAGATTTCGGATGCCGGCCCTCAGCGCGCTTCAGAATCGTCGGCCTAGTTGGCGGCGAGATGTGACGCAGGGGTATGTGAATTGCTTTAGCTGGCCCGACGAAGCAAAAGTTCGGTAAAATCCGAAAACGCCAATACCTATGTCTCCATCTAAAAAACGCGGCGCCTATTCCCTCACGTCTAATTTCGGCCTCGCGCTCATCACGTTGGTGGCGCAATTCGCGTTCGCCTCTCTGGCCTCCGCAACCCCGGGCGACCTTTTCGTGACTGATTTGGCGACCGGTTCGGTCATTCGCTACACTCCAGACGGCACAGGGACCACCTTTGCATCGGGGCTCATCAGCCCCCAAGGGATTGTCTTTTTTCAGGGCAACTCTTCCACGACATCGGCTCTGTATGTGACGGATGCGGGCGATGGTGGTGCGACCAGCGGTGTCGTTTATCGATACGATCTGGCTGGGAACAGGACCACGTTTGCAACTTCATTGGACAATCCGATCGGTCTGACGGTGGACGGCGGAACTATCCTTGTGGCTGAGAACGGTGCGGGTCGGATTAACCGTCTGCCGGTTGACGGATCACCCGGAACCATATCCCTCCTCGTCAACAGCCCGATAGGGATCGACGCGCACGCCAGTGGCGGAAGCGGGTTCATAACCACCTATATCGCTAATGGCCCCTCGGTCTTCCAAGTGGCACCAGGCGGATCACCGGTCGATATCGACCCGGGTGACAATAGCCGGGCCGTCATGGTCGATTTCGCTAATAATGTTTTCGTGACGACAGCTGCGGGCACAATTATCGAGATTCCAGGGAACGGCTCTCCAAAGTTTACTTTCGTTTCGGGCCTGAATGATCCGCACGGAATCGCCTTCGTGCCCCCCGGGGTTAACCAGGGTCAGGGAGGCTTCGTTTATGTGGCCGATACGGCGGGCTCTGCCATCTACAAAATCGCACCGGGTT